>DASXWB010000723.1:0-1965 GCA_036503915.1 Lacipirellulaceae bacterium
ATGAAGTGAAAAGATCGTCGGCTCCGGGGTCATCAAATTGACGCAAAATCCGGTTTTGCGAAAGCAGGTATTGGACAGTCACTTAAGGCAGAGAAAACGGGTGTGGTCCCCTCCATGTGAGCGTTACGCGGCATTTGAGGCCTGTGAACTGCGCGGCTGATCGGGAAGTCCCGTTTTCACCTTACGGTGTTGGGTCCGCAACAGCCGTTCAAAGACCTCGGGCCAGATGCCACTCATCCAGATCGATCGTAGGTGCAGGATTCGCTGCGCTCCCTCTTTCTGCCAACGCATCCCCGATAGCTTCAGCCGTTGCGTGTACAGGGTCTTGCACGCTGCTTCCGTCACGCCGCTGCCGATCGGCAGGCCCACACGCCGGTACTCCGCATAGGCCAGATAGTGCCGCCGTGTCTGAATGTACCGGTAGGCCCGTTGGAAGTTCCGCAGCCGGTAGCCACCCAGCCGCCGCTGGCTCCGCACGGCGGCCGCCGAGTGCAGCACCCGTCCCGCACCACCCGGCTGGAGCAGCAGTTTCTGCATCCTACGCATCCAGGCCCATGCCTGCCGGCCCGTGCCGAACAACGCCTCCGCCAGCGTCGTCAAGCGCTCCGAGACATGGTAGTAGTCGACGACCCACTGCCATGCTAACCGTTGTCTCGTCACCGGATGTCGCAGCCGCCGCAAGTGCTTCTTGTAGTAACTCGTCTCGCTGTCCCCGGCGTCCGTGACATAGCACAACCGTGGCAGCGGCCCCTGCCACAGACGCAGCACCTCTTGCAGCAGCGCCGTCAAGTGCCGCGTCATCGTCCCTTGTCCCGGTTCCGGAACGTAGCCCAGATAGACCGTCCCCAACCGTTGCCCGCGACGGTCGATCACCGTGAGGGTCCCCGCCGTGGCCACCTCGTACAGCGACAACCGCCGGTAACGCATGCCCAACGTGATGCCATCGCGACCCACGGCCAGCACCGGCCGATGCCGACCCGACGAGGACTGTGCCTGCGTCAGCCAACGTACCACTTGCTCGGCCTGGGCCGGGCTCCGATGCTCCTGCATTGCCGCGGCGACCCAGGCGGTCAACGCACGTAACCGCTTGACCCCCATGGCCACGCCATGTTGCTGACGCAGACGCTTGAGCACCGCCTGTTGCGTCGCACCCGTTTCGGCCAGATAGTGGGCCACCCGTTCGCACAGCGCCGGCGTCGTGCCGTGCACGATGCCCAGTTCCTGGCACAAGGGGAACAACACCGGCGCGCCCACGCTGGGGGCCGCGCGATAGCCCAGGCGCTGCAAACGAATCGCGCCGAACAGCGTGTCCACCGCTTGCGGCGTCTTCTTGGCCAGACGCCCATAGGAGTCGCTCCCGAACTCGACCCGGGACGGCAAGGCATCGACGCTGGCCGACTCGAAATGGTTGTACGTCCACTCGACAGCCGTCCGGGCCAACGCGCGTGTTTCGCTCTGCAGTTCCTTCTCGAATTCAGCCGTGGCCAGCGGCGACACGGAACCGCGACGGAATCGTTCCACGAGCGCCTCGATGCGTTGGCAGGCCGAGCGCAGCGTATCCTCCAGGGAAGGCGCGTCGGCGTTTGCGGTCGTGTCGGCGGCCGACGACGCGGTGTCGATTGCCAACAGCAGGGTGAGGTATATAGAGTACGACATGGCGGCGTCCTTTCCTTTGGGGTTCTTTTCCTACCCCCTGTTAAAGGAAAGACGCCGCCCTTCATCCAGATGAAAGCGCAGCAACTCCCGCGTCAGCGGCCCATGCCTTGGCCGAGAAACTCACGATTCAGGCGCATGGAAGGGACTGCACCCGATGTGAAGTCTTATATCGAGGGGCGGGAACTCTGGTATGGCTTCTTGGAGCAGATAGGCGCATGGGGGTTTCGTGACTACGAAACGAGCTGCTTTGGAAAAGTTGGGTCGAAGGAGCTTCATCAGACAAAACTGAAGGGCCTTTTCCAGCTGGTC
>DASXWB010000724.1:0-28634 GCA_036503915.1 Lacipirellulaceae bacterium
GGCTTATCGATGTGGCAAATGCGATCCTGGCCAAACACGATCCCGACTCTGCGGTTGAATTCATCATCGGCCGACGTGCGCACGCTATCGAAGTAGCCGACGTGGCGCAGAATCTCCTGCTTGTCAACCAGCGGCGCCATAATGGCCTTGCGCTCTTCGCGGCCGCGGTTCAGCAGCACGTTGCCGCTGGCGTCGACACGAACGTAGTTGCACGTGCACATGACGCAATTGTTTTCTTGCAGCTCGCGCAGCTGAAGCTCGAGTCGCTCAGGCGCAGAAGCATCGTCCGAATCCTGAAACGCGATGTAACGCCCCGTGGAGCGAGTGATTCCATAGTTCTTGCACCAATAGGTTCCGCGGTTCTTGAACATCTTGAACGGTCGCACGCGCGGGTCAGTTCTGGATAGCTCAAGAAGAATCTCGAACGTGTTGTCGCTGCTGGCATCATCAACGACGATCAATTCGAGATCGTCATGCGTCTGCTCGAGCACGCTCAACACCGCGTTCTTGACGTACGATGCGCTGTTGTACGTCGTCATGATCACGGAGATCTTGTCGCTCGTGTCTTGTGCAAATACCTCTGCGGCGTCGGCGCGGGGTGAATGTGCGTCACCGGCTTCCGAGCGATTGACTTCGGGGAGCCCGCGGGATGACAACGACTTGTACTGCCCTGGACCTTCCGTCTTTACGCCCTGGCGGCGCAGCCTCACCTCCAGAAAAGCTTTTTCGAAGGGAAGACGTAGTTTCAGTTCGTCGCCATTGTTGGCAGATTGTGCTGGCGATTTGGTCGGATTCTTGGAACCCTGGATTTGTAGTCCCGAATCTCTGACGGCGCTGTAAAGCTCCTCGATTGCTTGCAATATTTTATTGGCATGACGGCTGCTTTCCGCGGCGGCGGACAACGACGCCTCAACCATCTGCTCGTTGTTGCGAAGCAGTTGTTGTAGCCGTTGTGATTGTTCATCGGCTGCAGCCTTCAGCTGCGCAGCAAGGCCTTTTTGCTGGCGTTCGAAAGCCTGCGCGATCGACGTTTCCAATGACTTTCTAAGCGCCAGCGCGCGTTCGGAAAACGAGCGCGACATCTCGCGTTGCGCAATCGCTAATTCCTCGAGCGATGCCAGAGCCTCGGTCTTCTCCAGCAGTGCATCGATGGTTTGCTTCTTGCTGCGGCACGAGACGAAGACATAAGTTGGGGTATGATTGAAGCGGCGCACCATCTGATAGCCGATCGGTCGCAACAGCCGCCGCAATGTCGCGTAATCCGTGGGCGTCTGCGCCTCGACGTAGAGCACGGGCCGCTTGCGCTTGAGTAGCCGCCAAGCGCCTTTCAAGACGTCGGCTTCCATGCCCTCGACGTCGATCTTGATCAAGGCGACTGGGCCGGGAATCGCCAAGTCGTCGAGCCGCATGACTTCGACGGGTCCCGACCCCGTGGCCCTGACTCGCGCTTGACCCCAGTTGTGTTCCGGTGGTGGAGTGATTTCGCCGCGGCTCGATTTACGGCCGGCCGCTTTCTGCAGCAGCGTCACCTTCTCGGAAAGGCCGTTTAGCTCGACGTTCCTATCCAACACGCGAAACGCCGGCTCATAAGGTTCGAGCGCGATGACGCGCCGGTCTAAGAGCTTGCCGAAGAAGACCGTGTGGTTCCCAATGTTCGCGCCGACATCGATCACGATCCCGCGCTTGAGCTTGCGGGATAACATGTCGATGAGAGCGCTTTCTTCATACAGCCGATGGTCGCTCTTCAATACTCTTTGAATGTGATCGTCGCCATCCGGTGCAAAGAACGTCAATTCCTTGCCGGCGCACGATACTTTCACGATTTCTTCGGACGATTGGGACATATATTTGAGCGTCGAATCGCGCGCCGTCGATTGCGGCTATAGCCGATAGATGAGACAAACCTCTTCCTGGAACGTGGCGATTCGATACTTCTGCTGCAGATGGGCAGTGAAATCCGTATAATACTCGAACCACCAAAACGCGGTGCTTGGTATTAGCAGATGGTCTGCCCCCTGATTGCGCAGCTGCTCAAGATGCCCGATCGCCTCAGCGCTGTTCGCCGGATAGCAGCCCGCGAACTTGCCGTTGACCGCGCGCGGGAAATGCCATGCCACTGGCCCACGCAAATCCACTAGATCCTCGTCGCCCTTGGAAATAACCAGGATCGTGCTTTGATTGGGCACGGTTATCTGCACGAGGTCCTTAATCAGTTTGACCAGTCTCGCGTATCGTTGCTTGGCGTCGCCTGGTCTTGTCGCTTCGAGTACTTCAGCCACGCGGTTGTGTGGGGCGCTTGGATTTCGCTGGGGCGCTGCCTTGCCCTCGTCGCTTGTATAGTTGGTATTCAATTGTCTTCTCCTGCGAATGGATGCAGTGAACGTGACTTTCCGCTGACGCGCGCAAAGCGCCATTTATCGTGCAGGACTCGTCGTTTCCAAAACTTCCAGCACAGGCTTTCCTTGATAGTCGTCGCCCGGTTCCAATCCAAGAAACGCACAGGCGGTGGAAAACGTATCTTCAATCCGAACGGTCCTGTCACCGAGCAAAGTCAAATCGAACCCTTGGCGTACGCCTGGGCCGGCCGCAATCCACGGAATGAAGCGACTGCGCGGATCGTGCATTTCATGGCTTTTGGCGGCCCCGCCATGATCGGCCGTGAGAATCACCAGCGTCGAATCGTCCAGTTTCAGCGACGCGAGCGCCTCGAGAACGCGGCCCAAAGCGCCATCTGCCTTTTCAACGGCGGCAATTTGCTCCGCACTGCCCCAGCCGAAATCATGTCCGACCGTGTCTACGCCCGGGAAATGAACAAACATGACGTGGGGTCGATGTTTGCGCAATAGTGCCGCGGCATGGAGGGCAACTTCGTCATCGGAAACGGGCTCCTCCTGCGGGTAGTAGTAGTCGTCGAGCGCGCCGGGCCTGGTAAAAACAATAAATTTCATCTTGCCCGTGGCCATGACGGTGGAATAACCGGCCTGCCTGGCGATTTCGAACAACGTCGGCACGTTCGGATAAGACTGCTCAATGTACTCATTCCACGTGACGCCGTGCCTCTCCGCCGACACGCCGGTGAGCATGCTGACGTGGCATGGCAGAGTGTACGCCTCCGGCGTGGTTTCCGCCCAGAACGTATAACTGCCTTTTGCTAAAAGTGAGCGCACGTTGGGTGCCTGTGCGCGAAGCAGCACATCAGGACGTAAACCATCAATGCTGACAATCAAGACACGGTCGATTGCCTCGACCGCTCGCTGAAGGGGCGGCTCTTTTAATCGGCGTGAATCCTCTCGGGCTGCTGAGACGGCTGCCGGCGTTGCATTTTGCGTTAGTGCAACGGGCTGGCCTTGCGCGCGCGCGAGCCCGCAAACGACGATGAGCACGCAGAGAAGGTGAACGAGTCTCATAGCAATTTGGATGACTTATGCTTCAACCCCGACATCTTCCAGCAAACGCGCAAGCACGACATCTGAATTGAAGTAGTCGCGCGCTATCGACTGCGCAGCGCGGCTGTGCCGCTTATAATCCGAATTGATGTCGTCGAGCGCCGCAAGGATGTCTTCCATGGATGAAAAGCCGAAAAGTCCTTCACCCGTCGGCAAAACGTTGCTGAAGCCGGTTTCCTGTGTAATGACTGGTCTTCCGGCGGCCAGATAGGTAGCACTGCGATCACTAAACCAGCCGCTGCGCAGCCTGACGTTCTGGTCCTTGGCGACGGTGAATTCCCCGCGCGATCCGGTGATGTAGTCGCGGTAGGCATCGACATCCATGGTGAATCCCGGCGCGTACCGCACGTTCCAGCCCTTTGCCTTCAGCATTCGCTCGTCGTTTTCATTGTATTGACCCAAAGCAAGCTCGAACCTCGACCCACTCTTCGCCGGCAACTCGATGAACTTCGAAAACTCAAGGTGCTTGCTCCAACTGTAAACCTCCTTGTGAAGCAGGACGTTCCGGCGCTGCTGACGCCAGTTGCCGATTGTCGTGAACACACCCGGATCGCCATTTGCCCGCCCATGCCAGAAATCCACGACGACCGGTTGCCGCGTTGGCTTGAATTGGAATCGATCCGACACGGGCAGTTTGCAATCGGGCTTCCCATAATTCTCGCCAAAGGTAAAGAAGGCGACGTGCGGCTCTAAAAAATCGATCGACCATTGGTCGTTGTTGTGCAGTTCGATCTGCAATTGCACCGGATCTGTTTCGAGGTACACCAGCCGGCCCGTTTCGGCGTGCTCGTCGAGGGGCTTTGTTCCCCCGTGGAGATTGATGATCAGGTGAGCCGAGCGGTACAGCTCATTGAGTGCGGCCTGATCCAAACCGTAACAGCGGCCGTCATCGTGCAGCGCATGAAACGCCCACTTGTCGCCGAAATCGAATCGCCGCATGACATCGGAAATGAACGTAGCGGCCTTCGCCGAACTATCGTCCGACTCATGCTGCATCAACATCGTGGGTGTCCGGGCGTGCGCTTCCACATAGTAAGCGTCGTACCCCAACCGCTCGAAGCCGACGAGATAGTGCATCGTCTGCCAAACGACGCCGGCAACTGGCATCTGGCTCATCATGCCGAGTAAGACGATCTTCTTTTTGCCGCTCACATGCATGGGTGCTGCCGTGAAATCACGATGCCTGCAGGTCCGTTAAGCCAATGATTTTCCTGGGCCGATGGTTGACCTGAAGTTCATACAACTGGCTGTAAACACCGCCGCGCGTAAGGAGATCGTCATGGCTGCCGTGCTCGACGATGCGGCCATCGTGCACCACCAGCAACAAATCCGCGTTGCGAACCGTTGACAGGCGGTGGGCAATCATGAAAGTAGTGCGGCCCTCCATCAGCCGCTCCAGCGCGTCGAGGATGACCGCTTCCGTCTTGGTGTCGATTGAGGACGTTGGTTCGTCGAGAATCAAGATCGGCGAATTTCGCAAGAACGCCCGGGCCACGGCGATGCGCTGCCGTTCGCCGCCGGAAAGCTTGGCGCCTCGCTCGCCCAGTACCGTTTCATACTTCTTGGGCAAGCGCATGATGAAATCGTGGGCATTTGCGGCTTCGGAGGCCGCGATGATCTCGTCTGGAGTCGCTTCGAGCCGGCCATAGCGAATGTTTTCTTCGATGGTCCCCGAGAAAAGCAGCGGCTCTTGCAGCACGATGCTAAATTGGTCGCGCAGCGACTTGAGGGTAATGTTGCGAATATCCTCGCCATCGAGGACGATTCGCCCGCGATTCGGTTCGTAGAAACGCGGCAAGAGCGCCACGAGCGTCGTTTTGCCCGCGCCGGTTTGGCCTACAATGCCCACGACCTGTCCCGGTTTGACTTCGAAGCTGATCTCTTCCAGCGTGCGCTTGCGCTCCTTGTAGGCAAAGCAAACGTCCTCGAACTTGATCCAACCTTTGCATTGCCGTAATGGTTTTGCACCGGGCGTGTCTTTGATTTCCACTGGAGTATCTAGAAGTTTAAACGAGGCTTCAATGCCCACGGAGATTTCTTGGAGCGACGCGATGGTCGTGCTAATTGTTTCCAGCGGTTTGTAGACCGCTGCAATATAGGAAATGACTACGAGAAGCTCCCCGACCGTGAGGTCTCCTCGCATGACGTGCCAGCCACCAAAGCCCAGTACTGCCGCAGTGCCGGCCGCAGTGATAGTATTGACGCCGAGCGAAAACATTGTTTGACGCACAGTAAGACTAACTCGCTTAGCAACGGTATTGACGCCATGTTCTCGAAAACGGCGATGCTCGTAGTCTTCACGTCCAAATGCGACGACGACGCGCTGCATCGAAATCGCTTCATGGATCAACGAAAGCGATTCCGCTTCCATGCCGCGCACTTCCTGCAATTGCGGGTGCACGCGCGTCATATAGTTGGTCACGGAATAGTAGAGAAAGGGCACAACCCCCATCGCCACAAGCGCGATTTGCCAATCGAGCAACAAGACGATCCAGAACATGCCGATCAAAGTCAAAAAGCTTTCGACCAGAGGTGGGATTATCATCACAAGACGGGCGATCCCACTGCCCATATTGTTGATGGCGAAGATAATGCGGCCCGTGCGCCGCTGATCGTGAAACGCGAGCGACAACCGCTGTGCGTGTTGCATCATGTCGCTGCGAAAGTCAAGGACCATGCTCTGGTCGATCTTCGTGTTCACGTATGTGTGCAACACCGTGGCCGCGTTTTGAAGAATGGCGATCAGCAGCCCGGCTGCCACGACGACCATCAGCAGCAGGCCGCGGTCGTCGGCCAACGGTCCCAGCAAGAAAGCCAGAAACGGCGGAAGCTCCTTTTGCCCGAGGACATGGTCAAACAGAATTGCAACCGGCCACGGAGTGAGCAGACTGAACGCCGCTCCAAAGACGATCAGCAGCCCGGACAGACATGCCAGTCGCCAATAGGGCTTCAGATACTGTAGTACGCGTGGGAAGTATTTCATTTCGATCGAAGCATAGCAGAGCGAAGGCAAGTCAGAGGATCGGAATCAGTTTCAAACTCACTTCCCAACTTGGAGTAATGAGGAGCGGGATGTTCTGAGTGCAGTATCGACGGTCTGAAACTGCTTCATTTGTGCGCTGACGCGATCTGCCCAATTTTTCGCGCGAATGTCAACATTCTGCGCCGCTTTGCTCCCAATTAAGGATGGCAAGTTGCCCAACGACATTGCCCGCGCTCTCGCGAAAGAACAACTTGCGAGTAGATAACGGGACTTCGTTGAAGCCAAGACCCGACTCCGAGCGGACTGCTCCGTTTTCGTCCAATCCATGCTGCATAATCGCCCGCTTCGGCGGGGAACGCAAAGCAGATACCAAGGTCGACTGCTATGGCTCGGCGACGCATCTGTTCGCGGTAATTAAGATGGAAGAATCCTTTCAAAACAAAGCGAGAAAAGTCATATCCTCGCCACGGAGGCCTTCGTACGTCATTTGAACATATCGTTGAAGGATTGTGCCGCCTTTTCAAGCGGCATTCAGATAACCCCGCTGTCGAGGTAGTGACAACCCCACCTTTGGTCAAAATGACCTATGCATAGCCTTATGATCACCATGCCACGAACGGAAATCAAGTTTGTTTCTCCGACACGGAGCGAGCCACGGCGGTAAAATGTAGAGCTTAAAGCTGGCTGGTACGGGTATTGCCCTCACCTCGCCGACGTCCAACCGGTACCAGCAACTTGGATGCACTGATTCATGAAAGCACGTCAGCACTTCACCATCGGGTTCTTGTTGGTTACGTTCAACATGGTTGCTTACCCGGCGCTCGCAGTTACGCTCGCAGCGGACGATGCGTCTCAGCAGGCTTATGCCGACAGCTGGCAATCAGGGGACAACGGCGGCAGTGGCTTTGGGCCGTGGGCACTCGAATACAGCGGTCTCGTCCCGGGGTTGTTCCATGCCCCACAATTCATTGATCGCGCGCCACTGAGCGGCAACTCGCTGGGGGCACCTTCGTTCGCGTTGACTACGGGCGATCGAGACTTTTTCAGCGACACCAGCGAGGCCCAGCGGGCTTTTAGCGCGCCTCTGGGCATTGGGCAAACATTCAGCATGGATATCGACGGCTCGGCGCTGGACCCAGCGGCCACAATTTTCTCGTCCGGGAATACTATTCAGTTGTTTGGAGTCGACGGTCAAGAACGCTTCGGGCTTTACACAAATAACGGATTTCTGGGCGACCACTGGATTGTAAACGAGGATGTAAGCACCGGTATTCCCGCGGCGACGGCGTTTCACATGGATTTCACGTTAGCAACGGCAGATACGTACAACCTGACTCTATCGCCAATCGGCGGCGACGCGCCATTGTTCACTCGAACCGGGGCAGCTCTCACCGGCACCGCTGGCGCTGGCATCAACAGCTTGCGCATCTCGGATTACGGAACCGGCAGTTCACTGGATGGTGTTTCCGAGCTGTTTTTCAATAACTTCATGGTGACTGCTGCGGGGCTCAACGGCGATTACAACCACAATGGCGCAGTAGATTCAGCCGATTACGTCATTTGGCGCAAAACACTTGGCTTCGTTGGCGCTGGCCTGCCTGCCGACGGAAATGGAAATGGCCGCATTGATTCGGACGACTACAATGTCTGGAAAGCCGATTTTGGCGGGACGTCCGGCAGCGCCGTGAGAAACCTCGCAACCACGGTGGCAGAGCCTGCTAGTGGCCTGATCGCAAGCGTCACCGTCGCCGGCTTTCTCATCGCTTCTATTTCCAGACGCCGAGGTGGGCGGCTTAGCATTAAGAAGCTCAGACTCTCGCTATAACAGCTTGCAAGTCACGGGGGTGCACCTAAGCTTGCGAATTGGTAATTGGACATGTTGAACTTGCTGTGATGTTTTGCGCCGCGCCGTTGATTTAATGTTACAATCAAGGTTATCTCCGACAGCGAATCCAACATGAAATGGCGGCAAATAAACGCCATTATTAGCCGATGAGCTCCCTGCCCGAGCGTGAGCCCGTATCCGAGCGCATCCGCGTGGATGGAAAGTTTTTCCGCGTCGGGCCGCGCAAGTGGTATGTAAAAGGATTCTGCTATGGGCCGTGCGCGTCGAACTCTCGGGGCGAGTTCCTGCCTGAGCCTTCGCAAATTGCCGCCGACTTTCTGAAAATGCGCGAGCTTGGCGCCAACACGATTCGCTTGTACTCCCTGCCGTCTTCGGCCACGCTCGACGAGGCCTTTGAACATGGGCTCAAGGTTGTACTGGATGTTCCCTGGGAGAAGCACCGCTGTTTTTTTGAAGACTGGACGGCGCGCGAGGCGGCACGCCGCCAGGTTACGGCCGCGGCCCGTCTGGCTGCAAAACACCCGTCGGTTATGGCTGTTAGCGTCGTCAATGAGATCCCGAACGACATTGTTCGATTTCATGGTCATGAGCGTCTCGAGCAGTTTGTGGAAGAACTTTCGGACTCGGTGAAACAAATTGTCCCGGATTGTCTGACAACGTTCGCAAATTTCCCAACGACGGAGTTTTTCCAGCCGGCCGGGTTTGATTTTTATTTCTTCAATGTGTACTTGCATGATCTCGAACAATTGGGCGCCTACTTTGACAGGCTGCAGCACATTGCGGGCGATCGCCCGCTGGTGCTTGGCGAATTTGGCGTCGACTCCTATCGACAAGGGGATGCCCATCAGGCGGCGCTGATTGCCGGCCACGTGCAGACTGTCTTTCAGCATGGGCTGGCTGGATCATTCGTCTTTTCGTTTACCGACGAGTGGTTTACCGGTGGTGCCCAGGTCGGCGATTGGGGATTCGGCGTAACGTCACACGAGCGGGATGAAAAGGCGGCGGCAACAGCGCTGAAGCGCGCCTGGCACAACGCACCCTTTGCTGAGCAAGGCAGCGTGCCGCGCGTGTCGGTTGTCGTGTGTGCTTACAACGCTGCCCGCACACTGCGCGAGTGCTTGGATTCACTCATGCGGGTTAACTATCCTGACTACGAGGTGATCCTCGTCGACGACGGCTCGGCGGACACTACGCCGCAAATCGCCGCGGAGTTTCCGCAAGTCAAATACATTCGTCAGCAGAATCACGGCCTGAGCTACGCTCGAAACGTCGGCGCCGAGCACGCAAGCGGCGAAATAGTGGCCTACACGGATGCTGACTGCGTGGTGGACGAAGATTGGCTGCGCTGCCTCGTCCAGGCCATGCGCGACCAGCAAGTGCCGGCGATCGGCGGTCCGAATATTACGCCTCCGTCCGATGGCTGGAGCGCTCGCTGCGTTGCGGCCAGTCCAGGCAACCCCAGCCACGTCATGTTCGACGATCGATATGCCGAACATATTCCCGGCTGCAACATGGCCTTTCGGAGGAGTGACATTTTCGAGCTTGGGGGTTTTGATTCCCAGTTCCGGACAGCCGGAGATGATGTCGATTTCTGCTGGCGCCTCTTGGATCATGGCGGGGCGATAGGATACGCCCCGGGTGCATTCGTTTGGCATCACCGGCGTGAAACGGTGAAGGCTTACTTAAAGCAGCAGATCGGCTACGGGCGGGCCGAAGCTCTGCTGCATTTCATGCATCCGCATCGCTTCAGCCTGCTGGGCCATTGCGGTTGGCATGGCCGAATTTACGGCAGTGGTGCGACTGGTTTGCCTCTGGCGCCGGAACGGATTTATTATGGCACCTACGGCGTGGCGCCCTTTCAGACGATCTATCGGCACAATCAGTATGGCTTGTGGGCGTGTGTGACCTGGTTGGAGTGGCACTTGCTTGCCATGTTTATGCTGGCCCTGTCGTTCATGTTTTGGCCCCTCGTGCTTATTAGCGTCTTGATGTGGAGCGGATCGCTCGCGTTGGCCGCGTATGCGGCACGCAAGGCTCCGCTTTCCAAGAATTCGCCGTGGTGGAGCCGCCCGCTGGTTGGTGCGCTGCACTTGATTCAGCCGCCGGTCCGCGCCTGGTTCAGGACAACGTACGACTTACGCATGTGGCGGCCACAGTTGCCGGAGTCCTATTACGACGTGGAGCACGATATCAAGCGAATCTCGCCGCGGCAAATCGACCTGTATTGGTCGAGTCGTCATGGTGCGGGCCGAGAGGATCTGCTGCATTGTACTACCAATGAAGCGAAGCGGTTAAAATGGCTCGGTGTGTTTAATAACGCCTGGGCCACGTGGGACATCAAGCTGGTGGGCGATTTATGGCACACGCTGCACCTATTCACCGTGACCGAGGAGCTGGGAGGACAAAGGCGATTTACTCGGGCACGTATTATGGCCAAGCCAACGCTGGTGAACCGCGCGGTATCGGTCGCCGCTTTGATCTGGTCGGCGGCCGCACTTATCAGTCTTCAACCGATTGCCTTAGGGCTGGCGATATTAGGCTCCGCGGCCGCATTGATGCAGAACATCAGCAGCCGACGATCCTGCCTTCGAGCGGCAGCCTGTCTGGTGGCCCGGGCCGGTAAAGCAGCGGATCTCGATCCGGCCGATAAGAGTGGAAACACGATTGAACCTTTTCCTTCCGGCATGGACGCTCGAATTTGGACTGATTCCGTAACACCTATGACGCAAGGCGCATCCTGAGCGCGTTTTTTTCTGGAACGGAAATTCGTCGAACGATGGTCACGTTAAAGGCACAGTCGAGTGCGGGGATCAAGCCCCCGACTCAATGCGCTGCGGGTCGACTGCGAATAGTCGTCCTCGGTTACATCGTCCGGGGACCGATTGGAGGCATGGCGTGGCACCATCTGCAGTACGTTTTGGGCCTGAAGCAGCTCGGTCACGAGGTGCTATTCCTTGAAGAAAGCGATGACTATCCATCGTGTTACGATCCCTCGAATCATTCAATTGGCAGCGACCCAACGTATGGGTTAGGGTTTGCCAAGCGAGCATTCGATCAACTTGGTTTACGTGACTGCTGGGCGTATTTTGATGCGCACAAGACTGGGTGGAACGGGCCCGCGAGAGACAAAGCACTCAGTTTCTGTAATGATGCCGAAGTTCTGCTCAATGTCTCGGGTGTAAACCGCATTCGAAGCTGGCAAAGAAAAATCCCGGTTCGTGTGCTGATCGACACGGATCCGATCTTTACGCAGATACGCCATTTGAAAGACGCGGAAGCCCGTGCGCGAGCCGCGAGGCATAACGCCTTCTTTTCCTTTAGCCAGCTTATTCATCCACCCGACAGCGCGATACCGAACGACGGATTTGACTGGCATCCCACACGGCAACCGGTCGTGCTCGACGCATGGCCATTTAGCAAAGGACCAACGGATCGCCCTTTTACCACAGTGATGCAATGGGAGAGTTATCCCGCGATCGAATGGAATGGTCGGCGGTTTGGGATGAAAGGCGATTCTTTCAGCGTGCTTGACGGCTTGCCGGACCGGGTGCAGTCACCGTTAGAACTCGCCCTAGGCGGCGAATCGGCGCCGAGACGGGAGCTTGCGCGACTCGGCTGGAAGATCGTGGACCCGCTTGCAGTCGCGCGCGACATCACGAGCTATCAAGAATACTTGCGCATGTCTCGGGGCGAACTGAGTGTAGCGAAGCATGGATACGTTGCGGCACAATGCGGTTGGTTCAGCGAGCGCACCGCGTGCTATTTGGCGACAGGCCGCCCGGCCGTGGTGCAGGATACGGGCTTTAGCCGTCATCTTCCCTGCGGCGCGGGACTTTGGTCATTTAATGACGCGGCGGGGGCGGCCGACGCGATTGAGAACATCGACGCCAATTATGACGCCGAATGTCGCAGCGCACGTGAACTCGCTGTGGCCTATTTCGACTCGAGGAAGGTACTCATCTCGTTGCTCGAGCGTGCGTTTGACATGGCCAAGCGGCCAAATCCGACTGTTGTTGCGCGATGAAGACTGAATACTCACCGCAATACTATCACCGCCTTAAGAGCGGAAGCCACAACTCGGCGAAGGCCGTGGTGCCAGTCGTGTTTCAGCTGATCAAGCCGCACAGCGTAGTCGACGTCGGCTGTGGCACCGGAGCATGGCTGGCAGAATTCGAACGGCAGGGAGTGTCGGATATCCTGGGCATTGACGGCGCGCACATACCGGTGGATCAGCTCGAGATCGACCCTGGCAGTTTTCTGGCCGCTGACTTCACGCAGCCATTACGGCTGCGCGGCCAGTTCGACCTCGCGGTGTCGCTTGAAGTGGCGGAGCATTTGAAGCCAGCTCAATCAGAACAGTTCGTCGAAACGCTGACGAACCTTGCGCCCGTGGTTCTTTTTTCAGCGGCCATCCCTTACCAGGGTGGCGAGCACCATGTGAACGAACAATGGCCGGCGTTCTGGGTCGAGCGTTTCGCCGCGCACAATTACATTGCGCTCGATCCGTTTCGCCGCTGGCTCTGGGAGCGATCGGACGTTGACTGGTGGTATGCGCAAAACTTGTTGTTGTTCGTGCGGCAAGATCAGGCTTCCAAGTTCCCACGACTATCGGGCTTGATTGAATCCGACTCATCCGTCATTCAAACGTATATCCATCCGCGCAACTACTTGAACCATGCGTGGCAGAACCGCGTGCTGCGAGTTTCGGTAGACCTTGCGACAACAACGCGTCCAGGCGACGTCATCGTGCTGGTGGATGAGGATCGCTTCGGCGCACTCTATTTACCCGGGCGTATCGTTCGTCCGTTTATCGAACGCGATGGCACTTACTATGGCCCGCCGCAAAACGACGCTGAAGCAATTCAAGAGCTGGATCGAATGCAAGCGGACGGCGCCAATTATCTGGCAATCGGCTGGCCGGCATTTTGGTGGCTGAGCCATTACAAGCGCTTTGCGAAACACCTGGAAGATCATTTTTTTACGGTGCTGTGCAACGAGCAGGTGGTTATGTACCGCCTCGACGTGGACTATGAACCCACGCACGTACGGACTACTTTCTGAGCTTTCGGCATGCGTGCGATCGTAACAGGCATGATCGCAACGTACCCCGTCGGCGGAGTCGCCTGGGATTATGGGCAGTACATCCTGGGCTTAGAGGCTCTCGGTTTTGAAACCTATTACGTCGAGGACACTGGAGGGCCGACCTACGACCCGACCCAGCGGCTTTACGGCGAGGATTGCGCGTACGGCGTACGTTTCCTTCGTGAATCATTAGCAGGTTTGTCGCCCAAGCTGGCCGACCGCTGGTATTTTCGGTCGGCCGACGGGGAGTGTTATGGGCTGCCGCAAAGCCAACTGAAACCTGCGATTCAATCGGCCGACGTCTTGGTCAACGTCTCCGGCAGCGCTTTGTTGCGCGATGAGTACATGGCGTGCCCATGCAAGGTGCTTATTGATACGGATCCCGGCTGGAATCAATTTGTCAACTACCCGCGATGGGACGCGCAACCGGGCTGGCAAGGTACGCACGGCTACCGGGCCCACGACCACTTTTTTACGTATGCCGAACGACTAGGATATTCGGACTGCTTGCTGCCAGACATGGGACTTACCTGGCATCCGACGCGGCCGCCAGTCGCGACCGATCGCTGGCAACCGTGCCGACCAGAGCGGGCGTGGTCCACAGTCATGACCTGGAACAACTTTCTTAAGCCCGTGGAGTATCAGGGGCGCGTCTTCGGCACAAAAGAAATTGAATTCTCGAAAATCGAGGGGCTGCCCAAGATGCGGCCTGAAGTTCAATTTGAGATCGCAAAGGGCGGCGCGGAAGCGCCGGTTGGGCGATGGCAAGCGGCTGGCTGGAACGTGATCGACTCCCATTCGATCTCGACGACCGCGGACGATTATCGGCGGTATATTGAAACGTCGCGAGGCGAAATCAGCGTGGCAAAAAATTTGTATGTCGCCACTCGCTCCGGCTGGTTTAGCTGCCGATCGGCGTGCTATTTGGCAGCCGCTCGGCCCGTGGTCGTGCAAGATACCGGTTTTTCAGACATTGTGCCTGCGGGCGCAGGACTCTTCGCATTTACCGACGGTGCCCAGGCCGCGGCGGCGATCGCGGAGGTCGAGTCCGACTACAACCGGCACAGCCTGGCGGCGAGGGCAATTGCCGCCGAGTATTTCGATGCCCGGCACGTCGTCAGTGGTATACTGCGTCAAATAGGTCTGCTGTGATTTCTCATGACGACCACATGAGCTCCAACGAACTGGATATCACGGGAAACTGGGATTACGGCAGTTTGCCCCCCAACGTGCGCGTTGGTTCGGACTGTTGGCTAGAGCGGCGAGACAGCTTTGTGCGTTTTCGCAGCGAAAGGGATCCCGGACTGGTGCTGGGAGATCGGGTGCGCGTTTATACGTGGACGACTTTCAATGTCGAGCCGACGGGTTGCATCGAGGTGGGAGACGATTCAGTGCTGGTGGGGCCCGTATTCATGTGCGCGGAGCGAATCGTACTCGGGCGCAACGTTACGATTTCATACCATGTCACGATTGCGGATTCGGACTTCCATCCAAGCGATCCTGAACTTCGCGTCCGTGATGCCATTGCGAGCAGCCCGCAAGGCAATCGCCGGCAGAAGCCCGCTCTCGTTTCGCTGCCGGTCACGATTGATGACGATGTCTGGATCGGAGTGGGCGCCATCGTTTTGAAGGGCGTTCATATTGGCGCTGGAGCTCGAATTTACGCCGGCGCGGTGGTCACGCGCGACGTGCCGCCGGGCGCAGTTTTCGCCGGCAACCCGGCCCGTCCTGTCGACGAATGAACCACGATGGCGACATTCCATCTTGAGCACGATTGGTTCTCTCTGCCCGTCCCGGACAACGTTCGCCTTGGTGCAGGGTCATGGCTGCATAGCTCGTTTGCATTCGCACATTATCGCAGCCGCGCTGCAGTGGGAGTGCGTGTGGGCAGCAGCACCGGACTTTACGCCGGCACGTTTTTTGATCTTGGCCCGGAAGCCGAAGTTGAAATCGGAAACTACTGTTCCATCGTGGGCGTCATTTTTGCCACGAACGGCCGGGTCGTAATCGGCGACTTTGCACTTATCGCCCACGAGGTCGTCATAGCGGACACACACTGGCCCACGCCCAGTTTCCACCAACCAGCTGCCGAGCAGCCGCGAGCTTCCCAACAGTCTGCCAGTTCTATTGAAATTGGAGCAAACGTGTGGATCGGCACGCAGGTGGTTATCGTGGGAAACGTGCGCATTGGAGAGGGCGCTATTATTGGCGCCGGGACCCTCGTGACGCAGGATGTGCCCCCATTCACGCTATGCGCCGGCAACCCGATGCGAATCGTGCGCACGATTTCCAAAAGCGTGAGTGAGCGCCTGCACTAAATTCGCGCTACTGGACGGAAACCGAATGCCCGTCGGCTTTGGCGCCCAGATATTGATACAGTTGGTAATCGATCGCCTCGTTCAAGAAATGCACGCTTCCATCGCCAAACAAGAATTGAGCGCCGCCCGAATGTGCCGATTTGAAGCCGACGTCGGTGTTCCAAGTGCACGGCCGGTTGCAGGCGTTTGGCGCTGAATCACTACACGAATCGTAGTTTATCTTGATTAGCGTCGTGCAATAGCCGTTGCCGTTGTTCGTATAGGCCCAGCCGGATTGCGCGTGGACCGAGCACGGCACTCGAACTTCGCCCACGAAGATCGTCTTCGACAGTCCATCGGTAATTTGACTCGGCCTGGTGCTCACTCCGAGGCGCGTGAAGGGTCCGGCGAAATTTTTCTCATTATCAATCGGCGCCAATTCATACCTCTTGTCATATGGAGTTTTGCACGAGCAGTTGGGATTGTCGTAGACACCCGTTGGACCATTCGACGCAGCGTAGTTGTGCACCGCACGCCCTACGAAATCACGGTTATGATCGTTCCCAGGACCATCAAAAATGCCATTGTGTGAATCACTTGGACAGATGTACGGCTCAACAATTTGAGACGCAATCGGCGTGTTTGTGCCCGGGAATACCTCAAAGTCAATCTCTCTCTGATCGAAATCAAACGCATCGTACAAAGCCTGATGCTCGATGAACGGCAGGAGATGAACCAGCATCGAGCCGTGTCGACGCCGCAGCTCTTCAGGTTGCACCCAGCGTTCCCAAATCGCTCCCGGCGGATAGACTTTCTTCGCCGACTGGTGATTGGCGATGCCGATACCAATTTGCTTGAGGTTGTTCAGGCACGATGTTCGCCGCGCAGATTCGCGTGCGGCCTGAATTCCGGGCAAAAGCAGCGCAACCATCGTCCCCGCGATGGCTATGACGAGTAGCACCTCGATCAGCGTAAATCCCTTAGCGGTTCGGCGCTTCATATCACGTTGCAACTCAAACAGGTGCCCGGCATCCGGCGGTCCAAGATGCTCATCGAAAATGCCTGCTAGCATGCAGCAATGCGTACTCACGGCGGATAAATAACTATAGGTCTTCCTGCACGCTGCGCAAAGTACTTCAATATGGCCGCTGGCGGGTTCTGCCTGATCGGTTCGAGGCCAACCTGCCCATCGATCGCTCTGGATTCATGCCGACCAATGCAATCACGAATAACACAAATAACGGCGGCTCGGGAATGGCTAGCAAAGTCGACGCAGCATCAGCAACCCCCGCGCCGGTCGGTCGCGACTTGCCGAAATTGGCTCGCCAAACGGCATAGTCTTCTTCATCGACTTCGCCATCGCCGTTTCCGTCTGCGGCCAAAGGGAATTCTGTCTGGTCGAGCAATTTGCGCCATACGACGTAATCCGCCGCATCCACGATGCCATTACTATTGTAATCACCGGAGAGCGGCACAAATTCCGCTGCGCCAATATCAGCCTGTGGCCCCTGCGGAATCGAAATGCCGTACACATCATTAGGTCCAAGGCCACTAAACCAGACAGGCCAAGCCGCGCTATCGAGGGCCAAGCCGGCGTCGATCAATGCCGATGGCGGGACGGGACGATAATCGCCCTCGCCGGCGAACCGCGGATCGGCTTCAATGCCGGCCAACTCGCCGTCAACGAGCTCTTGTTGCGTAGCGGCCGCCCACTCCGCAATGCTGGCGAACTCGGTTCCGTCGAACACGATTGGCGCATCGTCGGTCCAGTACGCATTGTTTACGAATTGTGCTTGATCGATCGTCGTAGTGCCGTCGACGAGCGCGGCTCCATTGAGCGCCACAAATAGATTGTTAATCAAATCAATCTCGTCGTGGTTTGAATTCACAAACCAGACAGCACCGCGGCTATTCGGGGCAACCTCGCGGTCAACAACGGCCGTGTTGTTATGAAATAGCGCGGACTCGGCAATGCTCGTTGAATCTTGTCCCCAAATCGTGAACGCGCCATATTGTTCGGCCCCATCATTGACCGACAGGTTAAAGCGAAAGACGTTTTGCTGCATTGGCTCCGCGAAGCTGAACTGGGCCAACAGAAACCCGGCGCCGGAATTATTGCGAGCAACGTTGTACTGAACGATCGAGTTCGTAACGCCGCCGTCGATGTCGAAGCCGCCGCCATCGCCGCCAAGAGGCGAACGATTGTCATACGCGTTATTCCGTTCAATCGTGACGTCATTGGATTGCCACGTCCAAATGCCGACATTTCCCTTTCCAGCTTCGACGCCATTTGAATGCGCCACGCTACGTTGGATCACCGCGCCATCGACCTGGCCCACGACGATTCCATGACCGCAATGTGGCTGGCAGCCGGCATAGCCAGGATTGTTGTGAGCCGTTACGCCGTCGATCCGCACATCGCGGTGAATGAGTTCCGTCCAATCGGCGGCGGAAATGTCGATGCCGGCAAACTGATTGTCATGAAATTGGCTGTTCGTCACCTCGACGTCTTGATAGCCCGCGCTGCCGGCCGCATAGAGCGAAAGTCCACTTCTATGAAACCCTCGCGAGGCCACGTTGTCGATGCGAATGTGCGAGAGACGTGCAATTCCGGATCCGACATTTTCGTCTAATAGGAATTGAATGCCCGATGTTTCGTTGCTGGCCGGAGCCCCGCCATTGAAAAATTCAAGGTTGCGCAATTCGATTCCACCAGCGTTATGCGCAAGCAGCGCCTCTTGAGTGGGGTGCGAGCGGATGCTCGCGCGGTCTAACGGGCCGCTTCCATACGAACTGACTCTGATCGGAGCTATCAACTGGCCGCTAAGATCCGTGCCAGTGTCGTTGGAGTCCAGTAACATGGATCCGTTAAAAATGTCACCTGCTCGAAAGAAGACGCTGTCACCAGGTTCCAGGTCCAGCAAGTTAAACTTGCTGATGGTTCGCCAGGGCTGCAGCTCGGTTCCCGCGCCACTCTGATCGTGCCCGTCTTCGCTGAAGTAGTATTGGGCCGCACCGACTGACGCTGGCGGCCTGGTAGCGAAACCTGCAATCGCTAACACTGCGAAGAACTGCCGACAATTCAGCCTTTGCCCGGCCATAGAATCAAAATGGGATCGAGGCCCCAACAAAAAGTCCACAACCGTTTACAATGAATTGGTCACTCTGTAGTTTATCACACCTAGCCATCGCCTTGCATTTTGATTGTCATTAATTGGACGAAGCGGCCGGCTCATTCTCGTACAACTTGAGAAACGGCCTGAGCGCAGCCCGGATGCAATTCTGCTCATCTGTCGGACGGCCGTTCTTCACGTAGTCGCTGGCGACGTGCCGCCCATATTTCGCCGTCAATTCGGCGACCGTGAATTCGGCATCGGACAGGTTTACTGGATGCCGTCGATTGGCCAGCCACGGGGCAACGAGAAGTTGGGGTGATGACGCCAATAGAACTTCTTCTCGCCGGCGTCCAGGGCTGGGAAGCTGGCTTGCGATGGCCTTTCTAGAATCCAATTCTGACTTACGTTAGCCATCGCCATTACGAGACATGGGCGGAATGAAACAGAGCTAGCCACACTGGTTCCGCCGCCGCGTCTTCCCGCCGCTGGGCGAGCACGACGTCCTTGAACTGATTCACGTAATCTGTTCCACGAGTGCCTTGGCTTCCAGCAGGTCGGGAGTATCGAAACCTTCAGTGAACCAGTCGTAGCACTCGGCGAGTATGTGCCGGGCGTCCGCCGGGCGGCCCTGCTTTTGGTACAGGCGGGTCAGGCTCATCGCGGCCCGAAGTTCCAGTGATTTGGCCTGCTGCGCGCGGGCGATCTTAAGAGCCTGTCGAAAACAGGCTTCCGCCTCGCGGCACGCGACTTCGGACGCCTCCTGCCGAAGCCGGAACTCGCCCCGTTGGCGATGCAGCTCAGCCTCGTGGAAGGCTTCGCCTGTGTCTTGCACAAGGGCCAGGGCTTCGACTAGCACGCTCAGTGACTCCTCGATCCGCTGTTCCCTGCCCAGGACTTCGGCCAACAGGCCGAGGAAATACGTCCGGTAAGTTCTGCCCCCGGTGGCTTCCCAGGTGTTTATTCCCTGGCGCAATTGGGCGATGCCGGTGGCGCACTCTGCCTGCCTGGCCTGCGCCCACGCGTGCATCAGCTGACCCTGGCCCAGCCAAAACGAAAACCCGTGCTCGGTCGCGATCGTCATGACGGCCTCGGCGCTCTCCTGGACCGCCGGCCCGTCGAGACGATATTGCCGGAGCATGGCGTCGAAGTACCTCGCCAGCGCGAGCGGGCTGGGTTGGCCCAACTCGCCAGCCAGGGCGACCGCCTCGCGGCTGCGCTCGACCGCTTGGTCCGGGTAGCCGAGCAGCCAGAGGGCTACTGCCCCGAAGGCTGGACACGACACTCCGGCCTCCAGCCCGTATAGGTAGGTGTGGCCGCTGTGTTGCTTCCGGTCGTACAGGGCGACTCCTTGCTCCATGTGTTCCCGCGCGGTGGCCGGGTCGCCGCGGGCGAGGGAGTTGATCGTCATCGTGAGATGGGCTTGGACAAGCTGTGCCGGATCGTGGGCCTTCTGCGCCAGCGTGAGGAGCCATTCGGCCAACTCGCGCGATTTCCCGAGTTCGGAGCGTACCTCGTAAAACGCAAACAGCCCCCGCAGCACCGGAAAGAGCGACGGTGCCTCCGGCATCTGTTTGCACAGCGCGCTGGAGCGATCGTAGACGTGTTCCACTTCCGGTGCCGCGTAACCCTGGGCGATCTGCAATTGCATACCGAGCGTCATTTGCATGGAGAGTTCGCGGCTTGCGCGTTCTGGCGTGTCTGGCAGCATTTCGAGCTGGGTCAGCCCCCGCCGCACCATCGCGACGGCTTCGTGGTGGGCGAAGATTCGAGCTGCGTTTTGCGCTGCCAAGAGATAGTAGTCGATGGCACGCTCGTAATCGCGCCCCGCCTCGAAAAGCATCGCCAGCTCGGCGGCCAAGCCCGCGCTCTTCTCTCCATAATGACTCACCAGCGCGTGAGCCGCTGCCGCGCTCCACGCCGCCTTTCGCGTCGGTTGTAGCGCGGCGTACAGGGCATTCTGATAGAGCACGTGCACGAAGCCGTAACGCAACGTTAGTGTTCCGTCGGAAAACGCCTGTTCCCGGATGCGCCGGATCAGGACGTGGACACGCTCTAGCACGTCCAGCCGCTCCTCAACGTCCGCGTACTCGTGACCTAATACCCGCGCCAAAACCGCCGAGTCAAATTCCGGCCCCTGCACGCTGGCCGCCATCAGCAATTGGCGGTCGGCCGTGCTGAGTTGATCCAACTTCCGCTGGATCATGCTGCGGACCGACTCCGGCAACTCGCGCTCGAGGTCCGTCACGGCCCGGACCAACTCCCAGCGGTCGTGGACCTGAACGATTACTCCGCGGTCGCGCAGGTAGCGAAGCAGATCGACCATAAAGAGCGGATTGCCCTCGGTCCTGGCGTGAAGGACGGCGGCGAGTTCTTCGGGGAAATGGTGTCCGGCAAAGGCCAGTGAAAGGTAGTGGTGGACATCGTCCCGGCTCAAGAACGGCAAGGGGATCTCGCGGCAGTCGCCTCGCCCCTGGAGTTCCAGCTTGACCTGTCCAAAGGGGTGCTCGCTTCGCAACAGGTCGGACGGGCGGTAAGTGAGCACAATCAGCACGCGCAACCCCGCGCACTTGTTCCCGAGATAGGCCAGCAGATCGACGCTCGAGGGGTCGGCCCAATGGATGTCATCAAGGAACATCACCAGGGGGCGCTGTCGCGACATTTCGCGCAGGAACACCGCGAGTTCGCGTTTCCGGCGTTCTTGCGGGGCCTCTTTCGCCTCCACGAGCACGCGGGAAAGGGATGGGTCGACGGAGGCCAGCGGCGCCAGCTGCACGTACCAAGTGGGAGCCAGCAGCTTCATCGTCTGCGCTATTGAGGCGCCGCCTTCACCCTGAAACAGGCTGTCAAGCGCCTCTAAGAAAGGCAGGTAGGCTTCGGCGCCGGCCAAGCGCTCGGAACAACGCCCGCGGGCAAGATTGCAGGTCTGACCGCTGGCCGCCAACTCATCGAGGAAGCTCTCGACGAGCATGGTCTTGCCGAGGCCCGGCTCGCCGGTGACGCACAACAACAGCCCACGACCGGCCGCCGCCTCCTCGAACCCGGTGCGCAGAGCGGCCCATTCTTGCTGCCGACCGACCGTGAGGGGTCTCGCCAAATTAACTAATTGGCTTCCGGCTCTCCCAGAAATCTTCCCGTTCAACTGGGTTAGTGCCGCTTCCACTTCCACCGCAGTGGGTCGAAGGCGTGGATCTTTGGCGAGCATGTGCAGGATCAAGCCTTCCAGAAGGACGGGGACTTCTGGGTTCAGGCGCGCGGGAGGCGCCGGCGCCTGCGTGACAATGGCATGCATGATGCCGATCCCTGAATCGGCGCAGAAAGGATGCTGACCCGTGACCAGCTCATACAACATCACGCCCAGTGAAAAGATGTCGCTGGCAGCGTCCACGAGTTCCGTCTCGACTTGCTCTGGCGACATGTAGAGCAGTGTTCCGACCCTGGCGCCCGGGTCTGTGCCGATGCCACTCGCCGTGGAGTGCTGGACGCCGCTTGCGGGAAGGCGGCGCGCCAGCCCAAAGTCGAGCACTTTTACGATGCCATCGTCACGCACCATGACATTCGCGGGCTTGATGTCGCGATGCACGACGCCGGCGGCATGGGCGGCTGCGAGCGCGCGGGCCGTCTGTCCGAGCAACTGGGCCAGTTCCTCAATGGCTGCGCGCCGGCGCAGCAGTGCTTCCAGCGTCTGCCCTTCAACTAGCTCCATGCTGAGAAAGAGCCGGCCGGCGGATTCCCCGGTGTCATAGATGGTACAGATATTTGGGTGATTCAGATTACTGGCGGTACGGGCCTCGCGTCGGAAGCGCGCCAGCCATATCGGGTCCCGGGCGCACTCCTCGGGCAGGAACTTTAGAGCGACCGATCGCTCGAGGCTGTACTGTCGGGCCTTATAGACCACCCCCATGCCCCCACGGCCGAGAAGGCTTTGCACCTCGTAGCCCTCAACCTCCGGGAAGACTTCTGGACACTGGTCGGCCCGGTGGCGCGTCTGGCCCTCGCCCGCGACTGTCGGCTGGCCAAACTGCTCCGGCAACACATCACGGTATTGGGGAAATCGCTGCAGGTATTCATTGAGAGAGAGGTCTTTTTCCCAGCGCCGGCGCAACCTATGCTCGGCGGCGATGAGACCAAGGGTGATGGCGCGGTCGTCGGTCAGTTGCGGGTAGCGGGCCAGGTAATCTTCGACTCGGGCGGCTTGGCCCGCCTTCAGACGCAATTCCAGGTCGATGTGGACAAGCTCGATCAACACACGGAAGCGGAGCGGGTCGCGGATCGGCAAATAGTCGTCGATCTCGTGATACGGCCCTTGACGACAGGCATTCTCAAAACGCTTGACGGCGTCCTTAAGCGCCAGCCAATCCTCGGCGAGAGGTGGATCGTCGAGCTTATGCCCTGGGCGCATGATAGGTCACCTCGCCGTCGAATCCCCAACGCGCCACCGGCCATCTATAGGCTGTTGTGCATATGTTCAAGGCGATGCCGGACGCCCTCCCGCAGTAGGCGGACCGTGCGCTCGGCACGTCCAAGGCGCTCGCTGATTTCTCTAGTCGTGTAACCTTGGAGACTCAACTCCAGGATGGGGCGTTCTTCCTCGTCAAGACTGGAGAATAGTTGCTCGACCGTTTCACTGAGAATGGCCGCCTCGAGAGGGGTCGGATCGCGATTGACCGGTTCCAGCCACTGTACCAGTTCATTCCCTCGCGGCCCGGCTACTTCCCTCGCCGCGTCACGGCGTCCGGCGTGATGGTATGCGGCTCGTTCGGCGCACTTCCGCACGGTAATCAACGTGAGCAGTCCCCACAGACTATTCCAGTTAACGGCGTCGAGTTTCCCATCGCCATAACGGATAAAGAAACTCTTGTATGCCGACTGGACCACGTCTTCGGGATCCACTTTATGCCGTAGCCCGGCGTTGACATGTCGCAGTGCGAGCGCGATCAGCTGGTGGGTGAAGCGCCCAAAGAGTTCCCCGGCTGCGGCGTCGTCATTGCTTTGGAGCCTGGCCAGGAACTCAACGAAGGAATTCGACATATTCGCGTCCATTAGATTCCTACTTCGCAGGTCGCTGGCGAAGCGCCGCGAATTCTTTGCCGATTCCCGCCGCGTTCCAGATTTATTTCTTCAGAGGCTTGGCAGCGACCGCGAGGCTTAAGCTTGCATCCGGATTCTGGAGAACTTTGAAATCCGGCCCCCCGCGCGGAACACCCAACGCTTCGTTGCCGAATGAAAATTGTACCAATTGGAATTCGCTTCCGAAACGACTTCGCCAGCGTAAAGCCTGTTCGGCTGGCTGGCAGAAGGAGATGGCGCCAACGGCCTGATGCGCTGGCCTGAGGCGCCTGCGATGCTTTGCCAGAACTTGGGACGCCTCCTCCAAATGGGGGTCGGGCGAACTCACCTTTCACTTTGGTCCCTTAACAATGAAGGAGATTTTCGATGTTCTCGAAACCTGGTCGTATCACTCTGCTCAGAATATCGGCGATGGCCTCCCTGTTG
Organism: Lacipirellulaceae bacterium; assembly: GCA_036503915.1. GTDB lineage: Bacteria > Planctomycetota > Planctomycetia > Pirellulales > Lacipirellulaceae > JABDGM01. The sequence goes on from DASXWB010000724.1 coordinate 24,264, forward strand.
CTCGTTCTGACCGTAACCACGGCCCGCGCCGGCTTCGTGACCTTTTCCGTAGGAGGAACTTCGGCGACGAGCTCTATTCAAAGCAAGGTCGATTCGTTCCGCGCCGCTCTGGGCGGCCCTAACAACGGCAATAACCCCGGACCGCTCGCAAGTGGACGACGGGAGATCAATTGGGACGGCGGCGGCGCCACGACAGCCACGGTAAGCGGCTCGGTGCTCTCGGCATTCACAAACACGCGCGGCAGCACGTTTACAACGGAAGGCGAACGCGCGGGATTTCTTCAGACGCCGCTGACCGATCCGGCGCTAACGATTATCAATCCGAACTACGCGACCACCTTCAGCGCTTTTAGTCCTCAGCGGATTTTCACGCCGACCGGCAGTAACATCACGGACGTCACCTTTTTCGTGCCGGGCAGCAACGGCGCGATCCCCGCGACGGTTGGGGGCTTTGGCGCTGTGTTTTCCGACGTCGATTTGCCAAATGTTACCCGCCTGGAATTCTTTGATGCCTCCAAGGTCCAAATCTTCAGCGTCAACGTGTTACCGGGCATGACAACCGACGGCAGCCTTTCATTCTTGGGGGCTGTGGGCGATGCCGGGGAGCAGATCGCCCGAGTGCGGATCACCACCGGCAACTCGGCACTGGGTCCGAACGACGATGGGAACTTGACGGATGTGGTCGTGATGGACGATTTTTTCTATTCGGAGCCAACCGCCGTCCCTGAACCGACAAGTACCGTGTTGGTCGGATTTGCCGCATTGAGCGTGGCCGGCTTGGGCAAACTTCGCCGCCGATCAGCCAATCGCGCATGGAAAGAACAATTGCAACCGCCCGCCACGACGAGCCTTTGATCGAGCGGATGGTTTGAACCATCATGGTTATGTGGTTCGCAGAACGTAAGCCTAGATTCGTAAACGAGAAACAGCTCTCCGCCGCGCGAGGCGAAGAGCTGTTTTTTTGATTCAAGTCGGGGTGACAAGATTTGAACTTGCGACCTCTTGGTCCCGAACCAAGCGCTCTATCCAGGCTGAGCTACACCCCGTCGTTTGTGTAATGCCGCCGGCCACGTTTGTGCTAGCCTGCCGCGACGTGGCAAGCGGTTATTCTATCAGACGAACGCAAGTCTCACAAGTCGCGACACTTAGGGCATTGTATGCCGTCCGCTAGAGGCGGGCCATTGCACTTTGTTGGTGCTGGCTGCTATCGCAGCGCACAGCAAAAGCACCAAGGATGCGGTGTTTGGTGAGCCGATAATTCGCCTTGGCAGGGCGATCTGGCTCCGCTTCGCGAACCTGCTACGCTCTGTGCGCCGACCGATCTTTTCGTGCCCACATCATCTCTTCGACATCGGGCCGTGAGAATGAACCGAATTTTCTACGCCGCGTTAAGCTTTGCTGTGTTGCCTTGTTTCGCGGGCTGCGCCTCGATCATGAGCGGCCGGCATTCGGAAGTGACGATCAACACCAACCCGTCGCGCGCGCACGTGGTGTTCCGCGACCATCGTGGCCAGGAAGTGGCTTCAGTCAACACGCCCGGCAAAGTGACCTTGAAGCGCAAGGAGCGGGTCATTTTTCCGGCGCGCTACACGGCGACAATCGAGGCGCCCGGTTATCATGCGGCGACGATTCCGATCCGCTCCACGATCAATCCGTGGATATTGGGCAACGTGATTGCCGGCGGCCTCGTCGGATTGACGGTCGACAATGTCACCGGCGCAGCATGGACGCCGCGTGACACCGATATCTACCACGAGCTGACGCCGATCTACACGGCCCAGCAACCGGCGCACTCTTCGGGTGTGCAGCCAGCGAAATACGACGCGGCGCCATCGGGCCGAGCGTACTGATCGCGGGGTGGAAAGCTGATCGCCTATTTGGCTGGCATCGGGGCGGGTATTTGGCCATCGTCGGTGACGACAGCCGGTTGAATTAATTCTATTCGCTGCGGCGCATTCTCTTCGATTTCCATCAATCCGATTTTCGTCGACATATCGTCGGCGATGCGCTGAAGCCATTCCAATTCCCGCCGCCGTTCGGAAAGCTCAGCCGATGGCTGGCTACGATCAATGATTCTTCGTTCCAACTCCTCCTGACGCTTGCTGAGTTGGGCAATGCGTTCTTCAAAGAACTTGGTATTTCCCGTTTTGCCGCTGGTTTGAAGTTCAACGAAATCGTTCTCCAGCCGCATCAATTCTTCCTCGACTCGCTCGAGACGCCGTATGTCGAGCTGCTGTGCCACCTGGCCAGCTCCGCTTTCGGCTAGGCCGGCTTCACGCGAGATTTCCTGGTAGTCTTCCATCTTGCCTCTGATTTCATTTTGCAGCTCTTTGTAGGTCTGAGCCAACAAGTCGCTTGTGCCCAGTTGCCGCTGCCGGTCTTTGAAGACGACCTCCTCTTCATAGGCCTTGGCAACGGCATCGACGATTTTTACAACCTGATCAGCTTCTTCCGCGCGCGTGCAGCCCATGCGCACGTATAGTATCTCTGAGCCGGGATAGAACCCGACTTCCAGCCGCTGAGCCAAGAGACCCACCGGATCGTCAGAAGATGCGAGCATCGGCAGCGCGGCAATTTCCGGATCGCGTACCGCGGCTTGGAGCACAAAGTAGCTCTTCAGCAGCGCGATTTGTGTCTTGCAAAAGGCTTCCCAAGCGGCATTACTTTGCGATGATGAGCGTTCAAGGAGCCGCGCTTGCTCGCGGGAGACGCGAAATAACGCCGTTACATAGCATTCGGGCGCTGCAACAAACGAAGCTGCGGAACTTGCGGCTTGCTGCGCAGTGGATTTGCTCTCACTAGTCGCTGCTTGTTGGGGCGAATTCAATGCGCGGCTGGCCGATTCGTCAGTTGTCGGCGGGTCTCCGGCACGCACTCCTGCGGCAGCGATTGCGGCGATTACCACAAGCGAGAAGGGCAGAATGCGTTTCGTGCGCCCCAAAATCGGCCTTGGATTGGTACTTTGACGTAGCATGGCAAGTCTCCTCATTAAGAACGGGTTCGACATGAATAAACCCAGGCTGGATACCGATCCGAAAGGCGGCGCCGCGCCAAGCGTGATCGCAGCCAGCGCGCGGGAATAGCGCCGTGAATCCCCGAACACTCGCGCCGCGAGCGTGTCGGCGGCCAGTTCCTGCTCGAACCGCAAGCGCCGGGCCAGCCAGTGCACGAGCGGATGGTAATAGTGCGCCACGAGCGCCAGTTGGCTGTACACCGACTTGGAAAAGTGGCCCTCGCGGATATGCGCCAGCTCATGGGCCAGCACGGCACCTCGCTCGTCCGGCGTCCATTGCCGCCACGCCGCGGGCAGTAGAATCACAGGCCGCCTCCAGCCGCACGTGGCCGCGATGCCGAGTGTCGGTGATTCGCACAGGCACACCGCACGCTCGACGTTCATTTCGCGGCGAAGCTCGTTGAGCGCCCTGAGCAACGACGGATCATCAATACGAATGCTCGTACTACGCAATCGCCGCAGGCTTGCCAATGCGACGAGAAACCGCATTAAACCGATCGCGCTCGCAATCCAAGCTGCACCGACGGCCACAATCCGCCAGGACGCGGCGTATTCGAGTTTTGCCGAGGTCGCCGCGGCGGCCGGTAAGTTTTGCGCATCCGATTCGCCGGGGACGGCTCTCAATGCCGGCTCAATCCTTCGCGCCGTCGATGCCGATTGTTCCAATCGCGATGCTCGATTTGAGCGCATGCTGAGCTCGCGCGGCGAGAGATCGCTCTGTACGATGGTTTTTTGATTTCCATCGACGTCGCGCGCGATCCACCGCGGCCAGGGCGAAACAGACAGCGCCGTGAGCAGTCCGACGACGCCCAGTCCCGCCAGCAGCAGCGCCGCGCCACCGCCCCATCGCCATCGCGTCGCAGCCAGGTAAACGCCAGCCACAATCGGAGTAAAGACGCTGACCTGCAGCATGCACCAGGCGAACGCTTCGGCGAGTTGCATCATGCTTTGTCCTCTTCCACCAGACGCCGTAGGATCGCTCGCTCCGCGTCGGTCAGCTCATCGTCCTCCATGAGCTGTAGCAACAGCGCGGCACGCGATCCATGAAACACGCGGCTCACCAGGTCGCCGACGATCCGCTGCGAGACGTCGCTGAAGCTGCGCGCCGGCCGATAGGTAAATGGCCGCTGCTGGTTCGTTTGCTTCAAAAAGCCTTTTTCCAGGAGGATGCGCACGAGCGTGGCGACGGTGGTGTAAGCCAGATTACGGCGGGCGGCCGCCAGCTGCTGGCGAACCTGGGCCGCAGTCAGCTCGCCGCCGCGCCAGAACGCGTGCATGATTTCCAGCTCGCGTTCGGTCAGCTCTTTAACGCGTGGACGGGCCATGGCAGTGAACTTTGGTTTTTTAGATTTGGTTTT
>DASXWB010000725.1:0-1967 GCA_036503915.1 Lacipirellulaceae bacterium
GGACGAAACGGGCGGATTTACAGCGTTCATTTGCTGGACATTTCAACCCGAGCATACGGACATGGCCGACATCCGGCCGGCCGGTGCGTTCGAGTATCTGAAGACGAACGCGGTGGCCAGGCTATATCTCGACAACTTCGCCAACATCCAATCGAGCTGGGTCACGCAAGGCCTCAAGATCGGCCAATTGGCACTTCTCTACGGCGCGAACGACATGGGCAGCCTCATGATCGAGGAGAACGTGGTGGCCGAGGCAGGGACAGTTCATTACCTTTCGCTCGACGAGATCCGCGACGCGATTTCGGAGCTGGGATTTATTCCGCGGCAGCGTAATGAGCGCTACGAACTTTTGGATGACGAACATGAGCGGCGAGCGATTGGAGCCAATCACGCGCGTTATGCGGACATTCGCTCGGCCCAGGGGCGCCCAGGGAATGGTCAATTGAAGAACCTAGTGCCACTGACGATCGTGCCGGGTGACAGCACGGCCTAAATTGCGTGACATGGCGAGTTCAGCCAGGTAGGGCACGCATTTAACCGGCTAGGATTTCCGCCCGCGTTCCATTCCAGTAAGCTAAACTCTAGTAGCGAATATTCCGCCTGTAGAGCCGTCTCCGGCGCGCGCGGGCAGTCAAGGAAGCTTCGCCAGCGCGGAGTTCGACGAGATGATCGAAGCGAGGTCGCTCACCAAGGCTTATTCCGACCTCATGCGCGGCGACGTGCTGGCGCTGCGCGAGCTCAGTTTTAAAGCGGACCCCGGGCAGATTTACGGGCTTCTTGGTCCCAACGGCGCGGGCAAAACGACTGCCCTGCGGATTCTCAGCACGGTGCTCCAGCCCACCAGCGGCACGGCCGTCGTCGGCGGCTACGATTGCGTCACGCAGCCTGAGATGGTGCGTCATCAGATCGGCTTCATCTCGGCGAACACGGCCGTCTACGATCGGATGACCGCTTGGGAAATGGTCGAGTATTTCGGCCGGCTGTATTCGATGGACAATGATGAGCTGCGCGGCCGGATGGAGCTGCTATTCGATCGCTTTCAGATGCAGGAGTTTCGCGACCTGTTGGGAGCGAAGATGTCGACGGGCATGAAGCAGAAAGTGTCGGTCGCCCGCGCGATCGTCCATGATCCGCCCGTGTTGATCTTCGACGAGGCGACGACCGGCTTAGACGTGCTGGTGGCCCGCGCGCTGTTGGACGTCGTGCTGGAGCTGCGCGATCAGGGCAAGTGTATCGTATTTTCGACGCACATCATGCGCGAGGCCGAGCGGCTCTGCGACCGCATCGCGATCATGCACCGGGGCAATATTTTGGCGGAGGGCACGCTGGACGAGCTTCGCGACGAGCATGAAGAACGGGACTTGGAGGAGTTGTTTTTTCAATTGATTCATCGGCAGCAATGCGAGGTGTCAGGTGTCGGGTGTCGGCTGTCAGGTGCAAGACAAGAAGTCTGACACCTGACACCTGACACCTGACACCTATCGTTATGTCCTGGCGTAACGTACGACTGATTTACCTGCGCGAGATTCGCGATCAACTGCGCGATCGGCGTACGCTGTTCATGATCGCGGTGCTGCCGCTGCTTCTTTATCCGTTGCTCGGAATGAGCGTGTTCCAGCTACGGCAGTTTCTGCGCGAGAGCGAGCCGAAGGTGCTGGTGATTGGCAGCGAGGCTCTGGCCGAGAGCGGTGAATTCCCTCCGCTGTTTCGGGACGGGCGATTTGCTGCAGAGTTGTTCGACGATCCGACTGCTGCCCAGCGGCTGCACTTGGAGTTCGTCAACGGCGCGAGCGCGCCGCCGCCGCCTATAGAGAACGCAACGGACACGACATTATCAGAAGCGGAAAAGCGGTTGAAAGCGGGCGACTTGCAGCTGGTGCTGCATTTCCCGGCCGATTTCGGCGACAGGCTGCAGGCACTTCGCGCGCAGATCACCTCGCGGGCGGGCGCCCGCGAGGTGATCTGCA
>DASXWB010000726.1:0-3133 GCA_036503915.1 Lacipirellulaceae bacterium
CTATCAGGGGTGGTTAGCAGTAACGACGGACGACTAACGCCTTAAGCCTAACGCCTTAATCTTTAAGCATGATCCTCTCGCGGAAGGCACTCGAAGGCAGGCGCACACCGCTCGATTCCAAGCGGGTCATGAACGTCGGCCGAATGCCTGTGGCCATGAAGTGACCCACCGCCCTGCCCCGTTCGTCGACGCCTTGCTGCTCGAACTTGAAAATGTCCTGCATGACGATCGTGTCCTGCTCCATGCCGACGACTTCCGTAATGTGCGTGATCTTGCGCGGACCACCTTGCAGACGCGTGGCCTGCACGATGAGATCCACAGCGTTGGCGATCTGCTGCCGCATCGCGCGGGCCGGCATCTCGAAGCCGGCCATCATGATCATCGTTTCGAGCCGGGCGATGGCGTCGCGCGGCGTGTTGGCATGGCACGTGGTGAGCGAGCCGTCGTGGCCCGTGTTCATGGCTTGGAGCATGTCGAGCGTTTCGGCGCCGCGGCACTCGCCGATGATGATCCGGTCGGGCCGCATACGCAGCGTGTTGCGCACGAGGTCGGTGGCCTTGATCTGGCCCTTGCCTTCGATGTTAGGCGGGCGGGTTTCCAGGCGAACCACGTGCGGCTGCTGCAGCTGAAGTTCGGCCGCGTCTTCGATCGTGACGATGCGGTCGTCGTTCGAGATGAAGCTCGAGAGCGTATTGAGCAGCGTGGTTTTACCGGAGCCAGTACCGCCGGAGATGATGATGTTGAGGTGGGCTTTCATCGCGCCCTCGAGCAGCATCACCATTTCGGGCGTGAGGCTTTTGTAATTAAGCAAATCTTCCAGCTTGAGCGGGTTGGAGCCGAAGCGGCGAATGGTCACCGTCGGCCCGTCGAGGGCCAGCGGCGGAATAATCGCGTTCACGCGCGAACCGTCGGGCAAACGCGCGTCGCACATCGGGCACACTTCGTCGACGCGCCGGCCGACGCGCGACACGATGCGGTCGATGATTTGCATCAGGTGCTTGTCGTCGCGGAAGCAGACCGACGTCTTTTCCAAGCAGCCGCTGCGCTCGACATACACATTTTTCGGGCCATTGATCATGATTTCGCTGATCGTCGGCTCCTTGAGCAGCATCTCGAGCGGACCCAAGCCAAACGTCTCGTCGAGAACCTCCTCGACCAAACGGTCGCGTTCGTTGCGATTGAGGAACGTGTCTTCGGTGTCGCAGAGGTGCTCGACGACAAGGCGTATTTCGCGACGCAGCACATCGCCTTCCAGCTCGCCGACGCGCGACAGATCAAGCTTGTCGACGAGCTTGGTGTGGATGCGCCGCTTGATATTTTCAAATTCGGCTTCCTTGTCTTTTTGGGACAATGCGGCTGGGGCATTGGCAAGTTTGGTCATGGTGAGATTTCCGTAAGCGCAGCGGGGACTGTTACGATACGTAGCGCGAGTCTTGGCGCCAAAATCAGGCTGACGCTCCGGCCAAATTAAGGCCGGATTTCCCTCGCAAGAAAAGATAGCTCACCCAAAAGGCGCAAGACTGCGATGCGATATGCGAATCGAGAATGGGTTTGGCCGATGGTGCCGGTCGTAGGACTATTGCGGTCGGAGCCATCGACGGCGCTGTAGTCGTCTCAATTTGAACGCGCCATCACCCCAGAGAGGCCGTCAGACGTCTACTACGTCCGCGCGGACCAGCGGCCGAGCCAGCCGCCGCGTCCTTTTGCTGCGGCCTCGGCGCCCGGCTCCTCCGGCTTGCCTGAAAGCGAGGCAGCCAGCTGGTTGATTGATTGCGTAATCGCGGCGCGAGGCGCTTGCTGGATGAGCGGTACGCCATTATTACGCACCTCGACCATCACACGGTAGTCGTTAGGAATCTGCCAATAAATCTCGCGGCCGATCGTTTCCTGGGCCTTTCGCAGGCTGATCTGGCCCGTGTCGTAGCCCGCGCGATTGACGACGATCTTCACCCGCTCGTCGAACTTGCCGGTTTCTTTGAACGAAGCCAGCAGCCGAACGACGTTGCGCAAGCAAGGCAAATCAAGCTGCGTCACGAGCAGCACCGAATCGGCTTCCCCCAGCACTTGCATGTCGAGCGAATTGAAGCCTTTCGACGTATCCACAATAACGTGCGTGAATGAAGCCTTCAGCAATCCCAACACACGGGCGAGCTCGTCGTTCGTGATCAAGCGGGCATCTTCCAACTGCACCGGCCGCGGCAGCAGGTACAAACCCGTGTCGTGCTTGGTGAGCGACCGCTTGAGCAGCGTGAGGTCGAGCCGGCTAATGTTTTGGGCCACGTCCGAGAGCGTGTATTCCGGAATCGAGTCGAGGAAGACGTCGGCATCTCCCAGGCACAAATCAAGGTCCAATAGCACAACGGAATTTGCCGAATCAGCCGCTAGGGCGCACCCCAAGTTCACCGCCACACTTGTCGAGCCCACGCCTCCCGTCGCGCCGGTCAAGGCGATAATCATGCAGCCTCGCGACGAACCGCCCGAACTGCCAAACCGCTGACGCGCCACGCGCTGAAGCGCCGCAGCGAGGTCTTCCGCCTTGATCGGCTGCGTGAGGAACTCTTTGGCGCCGGCACGCATCGTGCGCAGAATGAGATTACCGTCGGTTGAGCTGCTAGTGACCAGAATCGAGCAATCTGGCGCCGACTTTGCCAGCGAAGCAATCAGATCGAGCGCCTTATCCGGATTGCTGTCTAGGGCGACGAAGCCTATGTCCGGATTGGTTTGGCCGATGACGTCGCCAAAAAACTCGTAACGCGAGCACTCCGCTTCGAGCCACACCGAATCCAGCCCAAGCAACATCGACTTGAGCGATTCTCGCGTCGCGTCTTTCGGATCGACAATGGCAATTCGCAGTACGCTGGCCATGCGCGCAGATTCGTGGGTCAGAGCTCGAGGATCAGGCAAAAAAGGCAGACGGATATCAGAGCCAACACCATGCGCCCTGATTCCCGACCCTGCAACCCTGACCCCTCATTACCGCAAGCGTAGCTTACGTATTGCTACTCCGGATCGTATCCCACGGGGCCAATGAGGCCCGCCTGGCCGGCGCCCGCCGTGGCGGGGGTGGCGCTGGGCTGCGGATTATTCGGGCTGGATGCATTGCGCGTAAAGACCGGTTGGCGCGGCGGGCTGT
>DASXWB010000727.1:0-12177 GCA_036503915.1 Lacipirellulaceae bacterium
GAGCCGGGTCGGGCCGTCTCCGCACCAGGCCTCCGGATTGCTTGCTGCTATCAGTCCAATGGAGGCGAGAACGCTCCGGCTCGCTTGCAAGTTTCAAGCGCAACAGCATTATCTGCCGAGTATGACGAAGGCGCATCACTCCATCGTGAATCAACCCACCAAGAACCGGAATCCATGAATCAACAATCCTTGCCGCTTGCCCATTGGGGGCTCGAGCGCTGGCCGTTTTGCCAGGTGCCGGACGCCGCTCGATTCTATCCCACGCCGGCCGGCAACGAAGCGCTCGCCCGCATCGAGCACCTGGTTGAGAGCCGCCGTCGGCTGGGCGTGCTTTTGGGTGAATCTGGGGCTGGAAAGACACTGTTGTTGCAGGCGGCGTCCCGTCGACTCGTCCGGCAATCGGCCGCCGTGGCCACGATCGATGCCGAAGGACTGAGCGCGCGAGAGATGCTATGGCAAACGGCGGCGAGCCTCGCCGCCGCCCCGGCCGAAGACGCCGACGCATCCCGGCTGTGGCGGTTGATTGCAGACCGAGTTCTCGAAAACCGGCTTCAGCAAATTGCCACGGTGCTGCTTGTCGACAACGCGGGGCGGGCCGGCCCGGATGTGATCACGCAATGGATGCGCCTCGCTCGACTGGAGGCAACGCCCGCGGCGCGCTGGACGATGGTTCTGGCGGCCGAGCCGACCCAGGCGGCACGCTGGCCACAAACGCTTCGCGACCTCGTGGACTTGCGGATCGACCTGCACCGCTGGGAGCACGAAGATACCGTCGGTTACGTGCAAACGGCGCTTGTTGAATCGGGGCGGCTGGAGCCGTTGTTCGACGAAGCGGCGCTCGCCCTAATGCATGAACGCACCGAGGGAGTGCCACGGCGCGTAGTTAGGCTGGCGGATTACGCTCTCGTGGCCGGCGCGGCGGCAGGCTTGAGCCTAATCGACTGTGCAACGTTGGACGGGGCTAACCAGGAACTTGCCTGGCCGACACCGTCGGCCGTTTATTAGTCGCCAATAAGCCTCTGCACTATTGTTGCAATCCTGTTGCAGCACGAAGAGCAGCGAATTTCCCGCGAAGCACTGCGACTTGCTTATCGAGCGACTTGCGGTCGTTTTGGGCACGTTTCAGTATTTTGCCGCCGGCCGTTTGCACAGTCCTGGCATGCCGACAAACGACGTCAAGGTTCTTGGCTCGCTTCTCAATGTCGAGAATCGCCGTTTCAATGCTGATAAAATCGGCGGCTTCCGAATCAAGGCGCCGTTGATGACAGAGACACATGAGCCGAGCCAACTCAAGGGCCGCCAAGAGAAAACAATCGCTGAGCGTGTCTTCCGCATCCCACACGACAACAATATCGTCTCCGAAGCGCCGAAGCGAGCGTAAATCGCGCGGAGCGGTCCGTCTCGAAAACACAAAAAGCCCAACTTGAGCCAGTCGATTCTTGCGGGCGCTTTCGATTTCGGTCAACGCGGCCGCGAGCGTGCACTCTTTCTCCTCTTTTGCTTCGACGGCTATTTTCGCGCCGGCAGCACTCGTATCGGCGCCCAAAGCGATTACCACGTCGCCGACCTTGCAATTTTTGATTGCGCCAACGCGGTCGGCCGTGAAGTCGCAAATATCGCCTTGTTGCTGTGACTGGCAATGCAAGAACTCAAATACAGCTGACTGGAAGGTGCCGCCATGGAGCGTGGACCGCGCCTGCTCTTCACGCCTTGCCGTCAGCTCCCGGAGTGCGCCTTTGACTTCCGTCTGAAAGTCGGCGTTCGTCTTAACGTGCGCTTCAAGGATTGTCATTAATTCACGTTTGAGCCGCGACAGACAGCTAGTTTCGCTGTCCAGGGAAAACTCGCTGGTGATGGTCCTCTGCGCCTGCGTTACGTTTTTAACGAGTCGGCTGAGGGCCGAGTTCTCTTCGTTGAGAGAGAACTCCTTCATCACGATGTCGATCTTATTTTGCAACGCAGTACCCACGTCGCCATGGCTTTTGGTCAATTCGCAGACTAACCGCGCTAATGCACCTTCTTTGTTATTGAGTGAAAACTCGTTTACGAGATGGTCTCTTTGTTGCGTTAATTGAACTTCGACAATTTTCTGAAGCGTGGTCAGCAATCCGTCTGACTGACGTGGGTCGAGAACTTTCATGACGGGACTGTCTCGTCCGACGTGGCTAAGCAGCGTGCGGGCAAATAGACAGTTCTCGCCATCAATGTACCCCTTTATTAATTGCGACAGTTCACCATCCTGCGCCACCAAGCGCTGGACGCGATCCGTAAATCGTCCGTCCTTCGGGTCGAAGTATTCTCTGAGCTTGCTCTCAATTTGATCTTGGACCGTTTGTTTGTGCAAATCGAGAGTTTTTTGAAGGCCGCCGATGAAACGATCTCCTTCCAGTCGCAATAAGTCAGCGCTGGCGCGCCCGGCAATGTGTCTTAAAGCCAAGACACCAATTTTTAGAGCTTCAAGGGCGAATCGATTGCGCTCATTTCCTTCCGGATAATCGACAAGAGCGCGAATGACATCGCGATCGTCGACAAGCAATTCCAGCGGGAGCCTGAGCGGTAGGTCCTCGTCGCTGTGGACATGTCCGTTGGAGTTGCTGGTGACCACAGGCGCTTCAAATAGATTAGACATCGCGGTATCCCTTCCGATATTCGAACGGGCGTCTATGTCACTGGGACAGTGAACATGCGGTCAATATCGCACCTGTTGCCAGATTCGGCAAGTCGCCGTGGCCGACCCGTTGTCGGCGCAGAACAGCAGGGGCCGAGGGCGACCCGGCTCGCGAGCCGCTGGGGCGCTTACGCCGCGTCTTCCGCGATTTGCTGCTGCCACTCTTGCCAGGTTAGCCGGACCTGCTCGATTCGCCGGGGGCCGTCCTCCGCACTTTGTTTATGCCTCCGCCGGCAGCGGATGGTGGACACCTCGTCTTCCAGGGCGGCCAACCAATCGGGCAAATCGAGGCCAGCTCCCGCCGGCTCCTGAGCCAGGCTGGCGATTTCGCGTTGCAGCGCCGCCATCGGCTCGGCATCGTTCGTACCGGCGGCGGTTACGGCTGCGCCCACTAATGCCCGAACCCGGTCGATGGCCAACGGGCGTGTGAATCGCTCGCTGAGCCGCTCGGCAATGCTGGGCAGGCGCAGGCCATACTCTTCGCACAGCTCGTCGAATCGCGACAGGTTGGCATCGGCGGTCTCGGCCGTGCGTTCGGTCAGCGCCCGCTGCCAAAGCTCGGCTGCCACGGGGCGATTGTGTCGCACCAGGATTTCGTGCGCCATGACCACCGGCTTTAAGTTCCAGGCCACGCGATCGTAACCGGCCCGGAGCCGGATGAAATCAACGAGCGTGTACAGCAGCTCGCCGTGGTCCGACTGCGTCGTCGTGGTATTGTAGTCGCGATATTCGCGATAATTCTCGACAATCGTTTCGATGACGATTGTGAGCCACCTGGCCGCATCCTCGCGGGAAACCTCTCGGCCAAGTTCCTTCACCAGACGCAGTTCCTCTGAATCTGGATCTTCCTCCAAGTTGGACAGCCAGACGCTTGTGCGCTGGTGCAGAATGGCGCGCAAGTTTCCGAGGTTGAGAAATTTTTGTGTGAACAAGTCCGCCCCGTAGCGCTGGACGAAAGCAACGAACGCCTGCCAGTCGTCCTCGGTGCCCAGTCGTTCGACAACGCTCAGCCGCAGCGTGCGGCTGTGACTTAACCACCGGTTGAGCTGCGACTCAGTAAGGTCTTGCAGCGCTTCGACAAGCATCGTATCGGAAGTTCGAATGAGCCGGTCCGGCGACTGGTCGCCCTCGCGATCCGCGTCCCAATCTTCTGCCGAGATGGCCAGGGCCCGCACGACTGCCTGGTACCCGCGCCCGAAAAGGCGATCGTACTCCGTAACGGCGCCGGACCCAACGGGGTGATCGACCTCCATTGCCTGCGCCACGTCGAGGATCTGAAACGTTTCGCGGATTAGCCCGAGCCGCGGCAGCCATCCCAATAAGTCGTGGAGTAATTGGCCGAGATGGCGTGCTCGCACGATTCGTCGTGGCCGGCCGCCTTTCGAGACGGGAACGTAAAGCAACTCCTGTGCGGCGAGCCATTCCGTAAGCGACGGCCAGTAGCGCACTACGGCTTCCGCATCGCCGGAAAGCACGCCTCGCAAGACTTCCACTGTGGTGCTCTCAGCCAGGCCGCAAGCTCCCTTGTCGGAGGCATGCGCCCTGCGGCTCGATGCAGCCAGGATCAAGCGGCCGGCGTCCGCGGTTTCAACACACGTGGTGATGATCTGCTCCAAGAGGGATTCCTTGATCATCCGCAGGCGGTCGAATTCCACCATGGAGTCGTGGGAGCCCGTAGGTTGAGGAATTGGATAGCCATGCACGGACTCGATTAGATCGAGTAATTTGTCGTACCGCGAAGCGGCCTCGTCACACCAACCGTCCAGAAGCGCTCGCCGCTCCGGTTGGTCGTCGGCAACGGCGTTCCAGGCTATCGCCACGTGCCGCCACAGACGCGCGACCGTGCTTAAGAATTCCAGCCGCTGCGCAAGGCGCTGCGACTCGTCTTCTAACTCAAACTCACTGCCGTCGGTGTATTCATCGATGATGTCGGCATCGTACCCATCGTCGGTGCTGTCGCGGTACACCATGTCCTCATACGCCGCGCCGTAGAGATCGTCGGTGTCGTCGGTCCAGGATTCATCGTCTTCCGCACCGTTGGTTTCGCCAGTTGAGGATTCTTCGTCGCCGTCCTCGTCATCGACATCGTCAGGGTCTTCAATGGCGGAGTCGACGTCTTCAATGTCGTTCGTGTCACCGCGCACCAGCTCAAATTCTGGCACTTGCCAATACACCTCGGCACTCGCCTCGAGGTGGGAAAGGAATTTAGCCACCAGGGGCCACTGGTCGGCACCAGTCGCGATCTCCCGTTCTTCAACGGACCGCAGCCAGCGTATCGCCAGCGAATGGAACGACGCGTCGCCATCCTCCAATGGCGTGCGCTCGACCTGGCTGATCCACTGCAACATGAGCGCCATGGAGGCGACCTGGTCTCCGCGCTCAAGGAGCGCTTCGACGACCAACTGAAACGCCTTCGGCGAATCGAATTGATCGACAAACATGCGCCAGAACTTGACGTCGCCGGCCGCTGCGCCGGCCTTGTGCCAGGCGGCGAGCGCGCCGGCCACCAGGTTCGTGGAAATCTCAATCTCTTTTCCGACCAATCGTTTCACGCCACTGACGCTGGCCGTTGCGTACTTATCCCACCAGGCGGCAAGCCGCTCCAGCGCCGCCGAAAACACCGCTTCGTGCGGCCCGTCGTCGATGGCCGCCGCTTCGGTCCAGGCTCGCGCACATAAATCCAGCAACTGCTCCACCAGGTCGATCAAATCATCAACCCGGAAATCTCGTACCGTGTTCTCCAGCGCGGGGAACAGGCTGAAATTTCCACCGAAGCCCACGATATTCCACGGGTCGACCAAGGCACCGCATTCGATGCCCCGCTTTAGCAGATCCTCGATTTCGGGTATGTAGCGTGCAACCGACTGAAGTTGATGGGCATCGATCGCCTGATGGCCGGCGGTAAGAAGGCAATAAATTTGACAAAGCATGCGTGCCGAGGAAATACGCACCGCATTCGCTTCGTTGAGGGCAGCTTCGGGGTAACCCATGCGGGCGAAAAGCTGCGCCAAGTGCACATGCTGCATTTGCACGGCGCGGCGCCGGGCCAGCTCCTGATTCAAATGTTGCCGGGCGCCGCCGAACGACTGGCGCGTGCGCTGGGCTTCGGCCCGCAATCGCTCGCCGTGCGCCCCCGCGGTTTCGTTGAGCAAATGTTCATAGAATCGATCGCGATACGCGGCAATGTGCGGCAGCAGATTGGAAAGCGTCACGTCGGAACTGTGGCAACCAGGACCGTTGCCGGTGGTGCCGGAGGCCATGAGAATTGTGCCGGCCAGCACCGCGGCCGCCTCGAACAGCAGCTCATCGCGCGAAGGCGGCGCGGTTTTGCGCGGGTCTCCCGACCCCGCAGAGGACGCAAGCGAGTGGTCGGGAGACCCGCGCACAAACTGGAACTCTCGCCCGCCATTACAATTTGCAGGCGCCTCAACGCGCGAAAGCAGCGCATCGAGCGTCACTTGCTGCAGCACAAAGCGGCGATAAAAGCCGCGATTGTCCACCCGATGCAGGTCCCACTGCCCGAAATGGTGGTTCGGCCGCTTGCTGGCCGGATGGTCGAAGTCGTAAGCGCGCGGGTCGAGCGCCAGCTCCTCGACCAATTTCGGTTCGAACCACGCTTGTTGCAGGATTTCGGCGTCCGTGTTCTTGAGGATCGCCAGCGCCCGTTCGATAAGCTCCGCGTAAATTCCTGGCGCGACGCCGACGTCATGAATGTACAGCGGAATGGGCCGAAGCCGCTCGTGACTGTATGGCTCCATTTGACGCTCGGATTCAAGCACCGCGACCGGGCGGTATCCGAGGTAATCATTCAGCGAGTACAGTGCGGCAGCGACAATGCGCTCAGTCTCGTTCCAAGGGCCGCCCTGAGACAATATCGCCTCGAACGCGCGGCCAATAAACAGGGGCCGCCACAACTGGCGGTCGGGCTGATGCCATAGTAAATCACGGTGGAAGGCACGATACGCCGGCAGCAAATGCTGCCGTAGCACGCGGATCACAGAGCGCGCTTGATCGACATCACCGAATACCGGCGAGTTGGATGATAGACGCACCATCCGCTCATCGAGCCAGTCACAAAGGACATCGACGGCTGAACCACTCGTCGGCACCTGATTTTCTATCGAGCGAAATAGAGCGTTGAGATTGCGGAGAAACTTCGCATCACTCGCCCCGCTTGAATAATTCAGATAGCCCGCGACTTCTTCGAGAATCGATAGGTCCCCGGCCGCGGGTTGTGGGCGTGCCTTACTCATTCCAGCGAGAAGTCGGTTTTTGGAAAAAGAGATCCGCCTCGGCGGACAGGCCACTTCGTCACGACGATTGCCCAAAGGGCGAGCGTTTGCCAAGTAGCGCCCGCAGGCCGAGAAAATGCTGTTCCACTTTGCTCCGTCGTTTACCGGTGTGTAATGTAAGGGATGGGATGGCGGCTGGTCCATGGGGCCATTGCCCGGCCCGCCGGATGCAATAAATGCTGGCGCGTCCGCGATTCCTTGGATGATATCCTTGCGTTGATTGGCCGCAGGCGTGTCACCTGGCGCTCGCCTGACTACAATGGAGTCATCCCCCTTGACAATTTGCGTCAGAATTACCAAGTCCCATTATGCGGCCGGTTCGATCAGCGTTTTTTTCATGGCCTGAGTTCGAGAAACGATATGGCGTCACGAACACGTTCGGCGATATGGTTGCAGACATCCATCGTGGCGCTTGCGCTGCCCGCCGCGCTGATCCTTCTCACCGCAATTGACGTTAGAGCGCAATTCTCCCGCCGCCTGGTATCACAGGAAGAGGCGCGGCATCTGGGATTGGAGCGCGCCTGGTTTGCGCAGGTGCAGCTGGACCGCGCACGCAACCACGTCGAGAGGGCCGTCCTCACCGGGGACCGATTGACGGTGCTCACGAGTGCCGGAATCGTGCACGAATTCAATGCGCTCACAGGCGAGACGCTGTGGATCGCGACGATCGGCAATCCCAATTATCCCAGCCTCGGTCCCGCGGCGAATGACAAATTCGTGGCATTAGTCAATGGGTCGACCCTGTTCGTGCTGGACCGCATCGATGGCCGACCGGTGAAAATGCGGCCCGTGGGCGGCGCACCGGGCGCGGCGCCAGCACTGACGCGAGAATTTGTGTTCGTGCCGCTGATCAATGGTCGCATCGAAGGTTATCCACTCAGCGAGAAAATATTCACACCGTGGTACTATCAATCCTTCGGCCGGGCGATGGTGGCGCCGCTGGCGACGGCCGACATCTTCGTTTGGACGACCGATACAGGCCATTTATATGTGGGATACGTTGAGGAAGATCCCGGCGTGCGGTTCCGGCTGGAAACAGGCAGCGAAATCATCGCCCCGCCGTCATACCGCAAGCCGTTAATCTTTGCGGCATCAGTTTTCGGCGACATGTTCGCCATGGACGAGTCAACCGGTGCTCGGCAGTGGAAGTATTCGACGGGTTTCACCGTGAGCCGAGCGCCCGCGGCAATCGAAGATCGCGTGTTCGTTACTTCGGTGCAGCCGGCGCTGCATTGCGTCGATGCGGAAACCGGCCTGGGCCTGTGGGAAGCACCCGGCGTCGCACAGTTTGCTGCCGCCAGCCGCAACCGTGTGTACGGCGTCGACGACTTCGGCTCGCTTGTCGTCCTCGATGCTACGACTGGCGCCAATGTGGGTCGCTTGCGGGGCGATGGAAGCACCAACGCGCTAGTCAACGATCAGACGGATCGCTTGTATTTGGTGTCCCGCGAAGGCACAGTCCAGTGCCTCCACGAAATTGGGGCGAAGCAGCCGCTGTATCACGTGGCGCCGGGGCCTGTGACGCCGCCGGCGGACACAGCTGAAGGCCAGCCGGCCGACACAGCGACAACGACCGAGGAGCCTGCAGCCGACGCCCAGACGCCGGCTGACCCCGAAGATGACGATCCCTTCGGCGCGGACGAAGAAATCGATGCTGACGCGGAAGCCGCAACAGAAACGGAAAGTGAGGCCGAGGCGGAAATGCCGGCCGATGATGCGGCCGAGGGCGATGATCCGTTTGAAGGCCTTGATGATTAAGTGTTGCTGTTCGACGGCCGCGCGCGGGCTTTTTTTCGGAACTTTGCTTCACCATTTTTCTTGGGCGGTAATCGCGAGGACGGCTGTCCAGCATTCATCCTCAGGCGACAAGCGTTTTTTCTGCCCGGCGCTGATCGCCAGCGGCACGTGCACAAACTCATCGTGCCACAGACCGATCAACAGGTCGGTCTTTCCGGCCATGGCCGCATGCGCGCCATTGCGGGCCAAGCGCTCGCATAGCAGACTGTCGTCCGTATTTGCCGGGCAGCTGCGAATGAAATAGCTCGGGTCGAAGTATCTCACATTGATGGGCAGTTTTTTCTGCGCGAAATGCTCGGTAATCCGCTTTTTGAGAAACGCCCCGATGTCGGACAGCTGCCGGTTGCCCGATGCGTCGTACGATTCTTCGTGCTGGGGAATGAGATCCTGGCCGGCGCCTTCCGCCACCACGATGACCGCATGCTGCCGGGCTGCCAGCCGGCGCTCGAGTTTTGCCAACAGGCCGTCCGTTCCCTCCAGCTTGAACGGCACCTCGGGAATCAATGTGAAATTCACGTGGCCGCTGGCGATGGTTGCGGCGGCGGCAATAAAGCCGGCCTCGCGCCCCATCAACTTCACGAGGCCAATGCCATTGAGCACGCCGGTTGCCTCGGTGTGGGCTCGGTCGATCACCGTGTCGGCTTCGGCGACAGCCGTGGCGTAGCCGAACGTGCGGCTACAGAACTTGATGTCGTTGTCGATGGTTTTTGGCAATCCGACAACTGCGATGGGCAGATTACGTCGGCCGATTTCCAGCGCAATTTCGTGGGCGCCTTTTTGCGTTCCATCGCCGCCGACGCAGAACAAGATGTCGATCCGCTCGCTTTGCAGGAAATCCACCATGAGGCGCACGTCCTGGGAGCCTCGCGATGTCCCCAGGATCGTTCCGCCGAGATGGTGGATTTCCTCTACCATCTTATTCGTTAACCGAATCGGCGGCACACCCGCTTGTGGGTTGAGCCCCTGATACCCGAAGCGGATGCCGAGCATCTCTCGGATCCCGTAGTTGACCACCAGCTCGAAGAACAGCGTGCGAATGATATTGTTGATGCCAGGGCACAGGCCGCCGCAGGTAACTATGGCCGCGCGCGTTTCGGCCGGCTCGAAGAAAAGTTGCTCGCGCGGGCCGGCCAGCTCGAAGGCCAGGTCCGAGGGTGTTTTCCCCGCCCGAAAACAGATCTCATACAACATGCGGGCGTCGTCGGGCACAAAGTCGCCCACGCCGTCGCCCGGCACCGTCGACATCGGCAGCGGCGAACGCACGCGCCGCTCGCCCAGTGTTAGCACCGTCAGATCGGCTCGTGATATCATGCCGGTCAGCATAACAATTAGCACGCAACGGGTCGAGTTTCACCGCAGGTACTGCAATCGTAGCTTCCATACCCATACGACCCACCAACGACCGACGGCAGGCATTGTGGCGAATGAACGAAAATGAGTTCCAAAAGTGGGGGGTCACAAGTCCTGCTTGCTGGCGTTTACTCCGGCCTTGTTGTTGCAATCATGGCGCTGCTATTCTCTGCCGCATGCCCACGCAGAAGTCTGGCCAGGAACGCGCCGATCAATCGCCGCTGTCGCTGAGTCGGCTACGGGAAGCATTCGCGCAGATGCTGGGGGCATCACGCGGCGTCGAATCCGGCCCGACCGCCGAACCCGGCTTGCAAGAACGGGAAATCGAAGCGAGCCGCACGTTTGGCGCGCCCGCAAATGGTCCGTGCGAGATCAATCCGCGATCGGTCGTGGAGGCATTACTTTTTGTCGGACGACCAGACAATGATTACACTTCGGCGCGCGAGATGGCCAGCGTCATGCGCGGCGTTAGTCCGAAGGAAATCGATTCGGCGGTCGCCGAACTGAACGCCATCTACGACGCCGATGCGACGCCGTATACAATCGAGCGTAGCAGCAGCGGCTATCGACTCGCGTTGCGCCCCGAATTCGACCGGATGCGCGACAAGTTCTACGGCCGCGTGCGCGAGGCAAAGCTCTCGCCGGCCGCGATCGAAGTGCTTTCAATCATCGCCTACAAACAGCCTCTTACCGCGGATGGAATCAGCCAATTGCGCCGCGCGCCGAGCGGTGCAGTGCTGTCGACGCTAGTGCGCCGGCGGCTGGTTCGGCTGGAACACGCTCAAGATGCTGGCCAGGCGGCCCGCTACTGGACGACCGATCGTTTTCTGCGCCTTTTCGGTTTAGAGAACCTGGCGGCTCTGCCTCGCAGTGAAGAACTGGAAAAAGCTTGACGAGGATGAATCGCCTTTCCCGGCCGAGGATTTGATCCAAACGCAAGACATTACCCGGCTTTTCTGGGCGCAAAGCGGATCGCAATTCAACTCAAACTGCTGGCCAGCGATGACTTACGTCAACTGTGGCCGACATCAGCCGCTCTGCTCCGAGCGTTGCGAGAACTCCCTCCAGCCGATTACGATAATAGTGGTTCGGCGAGGCGCAGCTCGCGGTCGCTTCACCGGCAAAGAAAGTCGCTGTTCTTACAACTCGATAACATCGACCAATTCGCCACACCCCGTTGCTGAAGTCGTTTGACGCTCGCCCGGTTTGCCTGGGCGACATTCGTAGTTGATTTCGGCTGCTCATTTCCCTCGATGCTGTTGGCATCCGCATGGTTCGCCGTTTTGGTCGTGAAGAACTGAAGGCGCGGCTACATGCCAGCGCGCCGCTCATTTTGCCGTCGATCCTGGCCTGCGACTTCGGCCATTTGGAGCGGGAAATCGAGCTGGTCGAGCAGGCCGGCGCCAAGGCATTGCACCTCGACGTGATGGACGGCCATTTCGTACCGAACATTAGTTTTGGCATCCCAATCGTTGAAGCAGCCCGCCGCGCCACGGACCTGCCGCTCGACGTGCACCTGATGATTGACAACCCGGAACAATTTATCGAACCTTTTCGCGAGGTGGGCGCCGACGGGCTGACCATTCACGTCGAAGCAGTCACCGATCCGCGCCCGGTGCTGGAAAGGATTCGATCGCTGGGTGCCTGGGCTGGTCTTGCTTTAAACCCTCCAACGCCGCTATCGGCAATCGACGCCAGCTTGCCGTTTTGCGACCTGGTTTTAGTGATGAGCGTCATGCCGGGCTTCGGCGGCCAGCAATTCGATTCCCGCGCACTCGACAAACTGCGGGCGCTGGCGGCACGTAACGATATAGACGCATTTCTCGAAGTCGACGGCGGCGTCGCTTCGGATACGATCGGCGCTTGCGCCGAGGCCGGTGCCGAACTGTTTGTCACCGGAACCGCGGTCTTTCGCACCAGTGATTATGGCACGGCAATGCGGCAACTTGAGTCCGCCGTGGCGCGCCGTGTTCATGCTACACGACAAAACTGAACAACAACATCAAACGACGAAACTTATGTTTCAGATATTGCTCATCCGTCCCGGCACGACCGAATACGACCAGCAAG
>DASXWB010000728.1:0-3923 GCA_036503915.1 Lacipirellulaceae bacterium
AGGGCGAGGTGTTCGGCCTGTTGGGGCCCAATGGCTCGGGTAAGACGACGACGCTCAAGCTTTTGCTCGGCCTGTTGTTTCCCACCGAGGGCCAGGCCCTCGTGTTCGGCAAAGACGCCACCGACGTCAGCAAGAACCAGCGCCTGGGCTACCTGCCGGAAGAATCGTATTTGTACCGCTTCCTCAACGCCGAGGAGACGCTCGACTTCTACGGCCGGCTGTTCGATATCCCGTATGATGTGCTGCGGCAGCGAATCGACGATCTCATTAAGATGGTCGGCCTCGACAAGGCCCGCAAACGCCAGCTCAAAGAATATTCCAAGGGCATGACGCGGCGGATCGGCCTCGCGCAAGCGCTTATCAACGAGCCGGAGCTGATCCTGCTTGACGAGCCCACAAGCGGCCTCGATCCGATCGGCACGCGAGAAATGAAGGACATGATCCTGCGGCTGCGCGACCAGGGGACAACGGTGGTGATGTGCAGCCACCTGCTGGCCGACGTGCAGGACGTGTGCGATCGCATTGCCATCCTTCATCAAGGCGAGCTGAAGGAACTGGGCCGCGTCGATAGCCTGCTGACACAGGCCGACGTAACGCAGATTCGCACCAAGCGGTTAAGCGAAGATTGCCTCAATGAAATCCGGCAGTCTATTGAACGGCACCATGGCGAGTTGGTTAGTGTCGAACATCCGACGACCACGCTGGAAGAGCTGTTCCTGTCAATCGTCCGCGACAGCGAGGCCCGGCCGGGCCGCCGCGTCGTGCAGGACGGCCAGCCCGTCGCCGCGGCGGCGACGAAATAAACGGAGGGTATGGCATGCCCTCGCCGCGAAGTGGCGTGGGCAAGTTTTCACTCCAGTGACATGCTCATGCTTGGCGAAGCCTCGCAAGTGCATGCCACCCAACTCGTAATTCAAAACCCCGACTGATTCATGGTTCTAGAAGAAGAACTTCTTCCGTACCTGACGTGGCTGACCGGTTACCCATGGACCGACGCGCGTTCGATCCTGGGCAGCGCCCTGGCCATCTTTCTGATGACGGCATTCGCCGCGACCGTCGTGGCGCTCATCGGCGGCTTCCTTGTCGCGCTAGTCCGCCATGGCCCCATGAAGGCCGGCGACATGACGTACCGTGTCGTCACAGGCGGCGTCGCCGAGCTGTTTCGCACCTCGCCGCGGCGCGTGTGGGCGATCGCCCGATTGGCGTTCAAAGAATCGATGCGCCGCCGGGTGTGGGTCGCGATCGTCGTGTACATTGTGATCCTGCTGTTTGCCGGCTGGTTTCTCAGAACCGATTACCGTGAGCCGGGCAAGTTGTTCTTCAGCGTGGTGCTCATGGCCACGACGTATCTCACGCTGCTTATCGCGCTACTCATCAGCGCGTTCAGCCTGCCGCAGGATTTCAAATCGAAGACCATTTACACCGTCGTCACGAAGCCGGTGCGGGCGGGCGACATCGTCTTGGGACGAATCCTCGGCTTCACGCTCATTGGAACCGTGCTCTTGGCTGGAATGGCCGTTATGAGCTCCTTCTTTGTTTGGCGAATGCTGGACCATACCCATGCGATCGACGTCGCCAATTTGCAAAACGTCTACGACGCCGAAGGCAATCCCGTAGGCAAGACTGGCCGCACCATGCAGAGCCAGGATCACCGCCACGACGTGGAGATTTATTCCGACGGATCGGGGCGCGCCCTCTCGACCAATGAGCACGAGCATGTGATCAGCTCGCGCCAGGTTGGCGGCGAGCGGGTGTACGAATTGACCGACCCGGAAGGCATGTTCCGCGCCCGCGTGCCGGAGTACGGCAAGTTGCGGTTTCTCGACCGCAAGGGCGTGCCCGTGGCCAAGGGCGTGAATGTCGGCAACGAGTGGCAATATCGCAGCTTCGTCGACGGCGGCACGCAGGCGGCCGCCATCTGGACGTTTAGCGGCGTGAATGCGTCGCACTTGCGCGCGGGTGACGAAGGCCAGGTGCTGCCGCTGGAATTGATCGTCCGCGTTTTCCGCACGTACAAGGGAAATATCGAATCCGGCATCCAAGGCAGCATGCAGCTGCGTAATCCGGAGACGCAGCTAAAAAGCGATCTGTGGACGTTCACCGCCAAAGACGCTTCGATCAACTCGTTCAACTGGCCGCGCAAGCTCGATGACGAGAACCGCAACCCGGTCGACCTGATCGACGACCTGGTGAGCAAAGACGGCCAGTTGGAGGTGATCGTCCAGTGCATCGATAACGCGCAGTATTTCGGTTTCGCGATGCCCGATTGCTTCATCCGTCTGCCCGACGGATCGCCGCTGTGGAATTACATCAAGGCGCAAGTCAGCATCTGGGTGCAGATGGTGCTGGTGATCGCCATCGCGGTCACTTGCAGCACCGTGGTGAACGGCCCGGTTGCCATGATTTTCACCGCGGCCTACATCACCCTGGGCTTCTTTTGGGACATGTTTTTCGACGTGGCGACCGGCAAACAAATCGGCGGCGGGCCGCTCGAATCGTTGTACCGCATCGTCACGCAGATGAACCAGATGTCGCCGCTGCCGGAAAACTTCGGCACGCAGATGATCGTGGCGGTCGACACCGTGCTCCGAGCCGGGATGTTCAGCCTGGCTTACCTGCTGCCCGATTTCCGCTCGTTCAGCACCGTGGATTACATCGCCTACGGCTTCTACATTCCCATAAACCGGTTGGCCCAGGAATTGACAGCCTGCCTGGCGTTCCTGGCCGGACTGTTCGTGGCGGGGTATTTTCTGCTGCGAACGCGCGAGGTGGCGAAATGAGTGATCGCACATCGTTTTATCGAAAGATTGTTTACGCCGCCGTCATCGTGGCACTATGTTTCGTGCTGAGTTGGCTAAGTGCGCCGGCCACGACGACGCGCCCCGGCGGACGACTGGCTCAACTTCGCAACGAGTACAAGCTGTCGCAAGTGAATTACGGAGAGATTGACCCGGCGAGTGAAACGATCAAGCTGGCTACCCTGGGCCTGCGCGGAGTCGCCGTCAACTTGCTGTGGAACAAGGCGAATCACTACAAGAAGGTAGAGGACTGGACGAGCCTCACCGCCAGCCTCGAACAGCTCGCCAAGCTGCAGCCGAACTTCATCACCTTCTGGAAATTTCAGGCGTGGAATCTGACGTACAACGTATCCGTCGAGTTCGACGACTACAAAGACCGTTACTATTACGTTCGGCGCGGCATCGAGTTTCTCACGGATGGAGAGCGCTACAACGAAGACAACCCGGTGCTGTTGTGGGACCTCGGCTGGTTCATCGGCCAAAAGATCGGCCGTGCCGACGAGCATGAGCAGTATCGGCGACTGTTCAAGGAGGATGATGACTTCCATCCGCCCGAGCGCACGCTCGAGGAGCGTGACAACTGGCTCGTTGGCAAAGAATGGTATCTCGATGCGATCGAGTCGATCGACGTCAAGGGTTTCAGCATCGGCCGCAAGAGCCCGCGCGATGTTTACTCCAGCCCGGCCAAGTCGACGATGAACTACGCCGAGGCGATCGAGAAGGAAGGCGCCTTCGACAGGGCCCGACGCGCCTGGATCCGGGCAGCCGAGGAATGGCGCCAATTCGGCCAAACGGTTATCGAGCACTCGTTCGGCGAGAAGTTGCAGCTCGGCACCGAGCCGCAGCTGACAAAAGAAGTCGCTGACTTGACGGCCGAGCTGGAGGCGATGCTGCCGGGAGTGCGCGACACGCTGGTCCAGGAGAAGCGCGCGGCGCTCACCGACGAGGAACGCAAAATACTCGATGCGCCGGAGAAACAACTTAACGCCGATCAGCTAAATAAACGCTACGAAATCAACGCCAAGATGGAGGTCACTGAGCGCGAGATCGCCGAGCGGATTGGCCGCGAAAAGCCGGAAAAGAAAAACGAGGCCCTGCAGCTGGCCAACCGGCTCGCGCATCGCA
>DASXWB010000729.1:0-4021 GCA_036503915.1 Lacipirellulaceae bacterium
GGCAAACCACAAGACGAGCTGAAGGAAATCAAGGGCCGCATGGCGAAGGCGAAGTACAAAGGAAAGTAGCCGGCAACAAGGAAATATTCAGTGCCCTTGCTTGCGCTGCGGGCTGCGCTCCAGACCGAGTTGGCGCCAACGAGCTGGCGGTGATGCAACGGGGGGGATTGGAAGCTTTGCCGTTGGACGGCGCGGCGAGCCAGCGAACAAAAGTCCGGTGAACAAAATTATCGCCGAAGTCGGCTCGAGAATCGGCGCCGGAATGATCGTTCGCGTATAGTGCCGCGAATCGACGTCACCTATCGGTTCCTGAAAGAAGAATGTCATGTCCAGGAGAGTGACCGACCCGGCCAGCATTCCAAAGAGAACACCGCCATCGAAGTCGCTGAAAGCGCCCGGCATTGAGGTGCTGTCAACCGTCGCCTCGGCGATGCCGCCGGCAACATACGGCTTGCGCGTCGGGCAAAAGCTCTCATGAACCCGTGGTACGCGAAAGCGGTGATCTTGCTGGCGAGCGTCGTCATGGTCGCGATCCGCGCGCCGCATGGGCAGCAGAGCCGCACAGTCCCCATTGTGAAAGACCGAAGAGACAGGCTGGAGGCCGTACTTCTCACGATGGCCTGGATCGCGTTTTTCCTACCACTGTTGTGGATCGTGACACCACTTTTTTCGTTTGCTGACTATCCGCTCCAGCCAGTGCCGTTCATCCTCGGTACGCTGCTTCTTGCATTCGGCCTGTGGCTGTTCCATCGCTCGCATGCCGATCTGGGCAGGAATTGGTCCATCACACTGCAGATGCGCGAGAATCATCAACTGATCACGCGCGGTGTGTATCGCCGGATTCGACATCCCATGTATCTCGCGCTTCTCGTTTTTGCCTTCGGTCAGGCGCTTGTGATCCCCAATTGGTTCGTGGGCCCTTCCAATGCGCTCGTCATGGTGGTGCTCTTCGCACTGCGCGTGCGGCGCGAGGAGCAGATGATGCGCGAGGAGTTTGGCCAGGATTATGTGACGTACAGTGCCGAAACGAAGCGTTTGATCCCGAGCATCTGGTGAGTTTTGCATTTCAGCCTCTGATTCCCAAATCGTTGCGAGGTCCGCTGGAATCGACACATCTAGCCGCGTAAACCGGACCTTCTGACGTGGTCGCTGGCACACCATTTGCGACAATCCTTCGCGTGCCGTCGAAGTTGCAGCATAACGAGGCGGCAACTCGTCGGAGGTGGTTGAACATCAGCCACGATGACACCGACGCCCGACTTCACGCCGCAGACGCACGCGAACAGGTCTGCGACGCGTGCATTCTTCCACCAAGTGTGCATCTGCGGTCAGGATGCGCGCTCGGCGGAAGAGCGATTGAGAAAGGAGGCAGTCATGTTTCCCTATTTACCAACTTGCTTGGTTTTACATTTTTGTGCCAGCTCGAGAAATTCGCTGAACGAGTTGTTGAGCGGTTCGAGCGATGTTTGGACAATCCGCGCTGCGCGCGCGCTCGACCCGGGATTTCCGCGCGATGATCCACCCGAGCTCCCCATAAGGCCAGCGCGGCCGATTCCAACCGATGTGCCAATGCCTGAACCGATGGACGTTCCGGCTCCCGATCCGATCGATGTGCCGGTGCCTGATCCAGGAACTGTTCCGACTCCGGCAAAACCGAAACCAAAGAATCACGATCCCAAGCCGCGGAGCGTGCCGTAGGTTCACTAATCGCGCACAGTGAGCTTGATGTTCTTCCAGCGGACCTCTTTGGTCTCGCGGTCCTTGCCGACGCCGTGAACTTGCAGCGCGATGAAACCCGAGGGCGCGAAGGCTTTGTCGTCATTGTCCGTGAAATCGGCTGCCGGCACGCCATTGAGCCAGGTTTGAATGCGTCGCCCGTTGGCCATGATCTTGAGGTGGTCCCATTCGCCGAGGTGCCGCGCCTTTTGAGCCGGTTCATTCTTTTTCAGGTCATTGAGCCAACCCGCTTGGCGGATCCATTTGCCAGATTCGTCCTTGCTGCCGCCTTCGAAATAAATCCCGCCGGTCCAAGGGCGGTTGGGGTCCGTGTCGATTTCAACCTGATAGCCATAAACGCGCTCACGATTTCCCTCGGGCCGCGCGTGGCTGCGAATCTGGACGCCGGAGTTGAAAGCTTTGGGATGAATCTTGAAATCCAACTCGAGAACAAAATCGCCGAACTCTTTGTCGGTCGTGAGAAACGTATTGGGCGTGTTCGGCACGCTGCGGCCGACGATTTCGCCGTTCTCGATCGCGTACGTCGCATCTCCGCCGCGCTTCGTCCAGCCACTTAAATCTTTGCCGTTGAATAACTCAACTGATTCATCGGCCCGAGTGTATCCGATGCTGGAAAACGCAAATGCAAGCGCAACTACCGTGGCAAATCCAAATTTCGTCGGCATTCGATGACTCCAGAAAATGTAGAATGGTGGTCACAGCCTGTTCGGTCTGAGCCGATATTCCTTACAACCAGCGCGCTCGTTTCAATACGCGCGCCCTACTATGAGCGAATCTACAAGACCCTAACGCGCACAGCGCAACGACGGCGAGCACCGCCGACGCCGGCTCTGGCACGGGCGTGTAGACCACCGTGAAAATGATGTTCGAGGCCGAGGATGTCGCGGGCGGATCGCCGCTTCGCGTGTGTGGCCCGTTGGCAATGATTCCGCCGTAGATGTAACCAAGCGTCGTTGGACCGCTCAGCTCGTCAAGCTTGATCACGCCGTTGGCGAACGTCTCGATCCCATGGGCGAGAAAGAATTCGGCGTTCGCCCCAAACCGAAGCCGCTTGCCCTCCAGGTCGTTGATCGCGGGGAACTCGCCCAACCAGTGTTGCCTGTAGTTGCCCGCGGCATCGATCACGACGGATGTAATGTCGTTGATGAAGGGCAAGTCATGATCTGTCTCAGTCTCTCGCGTATCCGTGTTGAGATACTGCAGGCTGATGCCGCCGAAGAGCACTTCGTGCATTTCGCCCTGGCTTTCCGAGAAAAGTCCCAGCTTGGCCGAGTGATAGTTGTTGAAACCTTGCTTGAACGTGGCCGGGTCGTTGGGATCGGCCATGCTCGGGTTGCCGCTGGAATCGATTTCAACTGGGACAGTCCAGGCGCCAATGGTCGGCGGCGGAGTGAAGACGCCGGACAGCACAACGAGCCCTTCGTCCAGCGTTCCGGCCACGCCCGGCACCATCACAGGGAATACATTCAAGTCGCGGCGGCGGTAATTCGGGTCGGCCGCGGTCGACGTCGAATTGGAAATCGACAGCGCCGTGCCATCATCCGCGATCGTGAAACTGCGAACCTGGTTCGTGTACGAACCGTTCTTATTGGGGTTATAGTTGCCGGAAAAATCCTGGCCAAACACAAGATGGGTGCGGCCGCCCATCTCGTACATCGCGCCGCCCGTCACCCGGAACGACGGGCTATTGATTTGCCGAATGTGATCCTTAGCGATCCCGTTGCCGGTCATCACCCAGTCGACGATGCCGGGCAGGTCGATCGCCGAGAGGCGGTCGAACGTTCCATTGATCGGGTTGCCGCCCAGAATCGTCTGCACTCCGTAACCGCCGGTCATGTAGAGCCGTTGGCCTCGTTGATAGTACTGGTTGTTGGCGGGCGTCAATGAATTAAGCTCCGTCGTCGTAAGGCCGCCGCCGGCACCATCGAGCGATCGATGCCAGCTTTGTCTGTTCACGGGGTCAATTACCCAGACCTCTCGGTTTTGAAACTCGGGCTCAAAGCCGTTGGGTCCGGCCATCTCGAATCCGTGTAAGCCGTTCGACTTGCCGGCCACGAGGACCCACTTTCCATCATGATTGCCGGCGGCAAAGGAATGGAGCGTGGGCAGGTCTCTGGCGCCAAAGTCGTACGGCTGGAGCGAAATCCGGTATGGCAGTCCGCCATTGATCTGGATGGGCGTGAACGTATCGGTTTGATTGGCTGCCGCCGCGTTCACCCACAGCGCGACGCCGATTGCGGCCCTGCCCGCGATGAGAGCTCGTTGGACTAATTGCCTGGTTTGC
>DASXWB010000730.1:0-19352 GCA_036503915.1 Lacipirellulaceae bacterium
AGGAGGAGTGGCGTCAAATCCCGCGGCAACTGCCGTACATCGTGATTGTGGCCGATGAGCTGGCCGATTTGATGCTCACCGCCGGCAAGGATGTTGAGCAGCATATCATTCGCCTGGCGCAAAAGAGCCGGGCCGTCGGCATCCATCTTATTCTTGCGACACAGAAGCCAACCGTGGATGTGATCACCGGCTTGATCAAGTCAAACCTGCCGGCACGCATCGCGTTCCAGGTCGCCAGCCGGACCGACAGCCGGGTTGTGCTCGACGAAATGGGCGCCGAGAAACTTTTGGGCAACGGCGACATGTTGTTCCTGCTGCCGGGCACCAGCACAATGCTTCGTGGCCAGGGTACGTATCTGTCCGACGACGAAATTACGCGCGTGGTGGATTTTGTGGGCACCGATGACCCGCAATTTGCCGGCGAGCTGTTGCAACTGAAGACCAAGGATGAGCTGGAAGCGGCCGGCGGCGGCAATTTCCAGAGCCGTGATGAGCTGTATGAAACGGCCGTCGACATCGTTGTGCGCGAACGCCGCGGCAGCGTTTCGCTGCTGCAGCGGGCGCTGGGCATCGGCTACGGCCGGGCGGCTCGACTGATCGATTTCATGGCCGAGGACGGCGTGGTCGGGCAGTACAACGGCGCCCAAGCCCGGGACGTGCTGATTTCGCTCGAAGAGTGGGAAGCCCGTAACGAGCATGTCGCAGCGGGCGGCGAGGCCGCATCAGTGGCCGGGACGAGAGGCATCACCGTTGCCCCGCATAGTGTTGCTCGCACATCTGCGGGGGTCGGGGTCGACCCGGCTCGCGAAAGGCGGCCGGCTGCGATTGCGGCAGGGCATCCGCCGCGGCGCAACAAGATTACCCCTGCCGACGAGGTAGACGACCAACACGAAGACGAATCTGCGGCCGAGGATGTTGACGACGAAGAATGGGAGGACCAAGACGAAGAGCTTGAGGATGAATCCGAAGAGGAATCGTTTGACGACGAACAGGAGCTCGACGAAACGGAATCCGACGATAAAGAGGAGTTCGAAGGCGAGGAGTCAGCAGAGGACGATGCTGGTGACGAGTGGGAGGAGGATGACTCCGAAGAGGAAGAGGAGTGGGAAGACGAACTCATAACGAAAACGAAGGTGGCGCGTAGCAGGTCGAAGTGACCGCGGCCCGTGCACCGGTTTAGCTATTTCCTATCATGCGAGACTCGGAGAGACTCGCCCACGTGCTACTCGGCGTCCCACCACCAGGCGCCTGCTGCGATCTCGGCGGGGGCGGCTTGCCGATCCTTCGCGAGGTTGCCGTTGTCGTCGTAGCCCTTTGCCGCGGCGAGCACGTCGCTCGGCGCGACCATGACGCCGCCGCTCACGCCGGCAATGATCTGACGCCGGTTCACCAGGCGGTGATTTACCACGGTCTCGACCTGTCGTGGCACTGCCTGCTGCGGCAAACGCAACTGCTCGGCATGGATCAATGCGCCTGGTTGCCAGCCGGCGCGCTCCAAAAGTCCGTTCGATTGAATGAGCGCGACTGCCATTGCCAAGTCGAAGATGTTCCGCAATTCGCTGTATACCGGGTACTTTTTGGCCAGCTCGGCGAAATGCGCCGTAAAGTCTTCGGCAAACTGACGATTGAGTGGCTCGCTTTGGCCAGTGTGCACGCGTTTGCCTTGCTCGGCCAGCAGCTCGTTCTCGCTTAGCACGCGAACGCCCTGGCCGATGAGCTCAAATGCGTCGGCGTCGGGCGAGGTGTGAATTGATTCATAGTCGAGCGCGAACCACCAGCGGAGCACCGACATTGGGGGTGGAGGAGTCCCGGTCGCCGCGGCGACCTCGCCAACCGAATCTAAATAGCTTTCGACGCCGTTGACGCCGAATGCCAGACCCATGCCGATGAGCTTCATGTGATAATCGGCTTCCACGAGCACGCCGGCCACCCGGCTTGCCGGATCGACACCGAACACCTCAATGTCCTGCATGCCGACAGTATCTCGCAAATTTTGCAGCCAGCGCTTTCGCTGGCCCGGCTGCAAAGGACGCTGGCTCGATGCGGCCAGAAACGTCTGCGTCTTGGCCAGCGCCTCTTGGCGCGGATTGATCGAGCAGCCGAAATGGCTTTCGGCCGAGGCTTCGCCGCGCCGCAGAAGCACGATCAAATCATCCAGCCGCACGATGGCCTCGCCGCTTTGCGTGGAAACGATTCGGCCATCGGCGTCCACGCGCCAGTCGCCGGCTGGTCCGGCGAGAACCAAGTCGCCCGACTCCGGATAGACAAACACATAGCGCACCCGCTCGAGGCCGGCGAGCGTGAGCATTTCGACATCAAGAGGTTGCCGAGCCGCCTGGCGCCGCGCAATCGCGCGCTCCAAGCGCGGCAGCGACACGTAGCGCAGCGCGCTCGTTTTCCGGGCCGCGCCTGGTGCGGCCGTGTTCTGGCGCGGTGCGACACCACGCTTCGTGACAAGGTCGTTCGCCCTGCCGCCAGCTGCGGCCGCACGCGATTTGAGCTTCAACGTTCCGGCCGCATCGACCAGAACACCGCCGGGGAACGGGCGAATTTCCGCTTCGCCACCGCCGTTTTCTGCCCATGTCTCGGAGGCAACGGTCGAAATAATCAGGTCGATGAGCGAGTCGAAGTCGGCATTGGCCGCCCCGCCGCGATTGGCGTCTGGACCTTGCGGATTGGGGTCGGGGCGACCAGACTGCGACGCACCGCCGGAGCCCGCGCTGCCGCCCAGCTGGGCTACAATGTCGGTTGACATGAAGGCGACGAAGCAAAGCAATAGCGCTAGACGAAGCCCCCGCCGCAGAGTCAGACGGAAAGACGTTCGCAAAAGCGAGAGCGCGATGCGCATGATTTTCTCCCTTTCAATTTGCCAGTCATTCATCGTACTGCGGAAGCCAGTTTATTCCCAGTAGATGCGGGTTTTCCGCCCGTTTCCGGGTGCACGATGCACGTGGCACGGATAAAATGGCAGCGGCCCACGAAGGCGAAGATTCCTCCCCCCCAGCGGCGCTCCCACCTGCCGCGTACCTACCGTCGATGCCAAAGAGGGTGCACCACCCGATGCGTTACGATCGCCGACGTTTGACGGGCATCGCCACATTGCTGCTTGTAGGCGCCGCCGGGCGGGCGGCACTCACAGCAGAAGATGATCAATCTGCAGAAGCCGGTCCTCGGCTAAGCGGACCTGCGGCCACGACCGAGGGCATCGAGTTCTTCGAAACGCACATCCGGCCCGTACTTGTCGAGCGCTGCTACGAGTGTCATTCTGGCACGGCGAAGGTGCTTCAAGGTGGCCTGCGGCTCGACTCGGCCGATGGGCTGCGAAAGGGCGGCGACTCCGGCACGGCGATCGTGCCCTACAAACCTGATGACAGCTTATTGATTTCGGCCCTGCGATACGAATCGCTCGAGATGCCGCCGTCGGGCAAGTTGCCCGATAAGGTGATCGACGACTTCATAAAATGGATCTCGCTCGGCGCGCCAGACCCGCGTACGGAGGCCGCCGCTGGAAAAGCCGATGCGGAGGAGCCGACCGACCCATTTGGCCATTGGGCCTATCAACGTCCTCAGCGGCCGAATCCGCCCAAGGTCTCCGATCGAACTTGGGCGCGATCCGAGATCGATCGCTTTATCTTGGCAAAGCTCGAGAAGGTTGGCGTGTCGCCGTCGCCGCAGGCACCGCCACGCGCGCTTTTGAGGCGAGTATATTACGACCTTATCGGCCTGCCGCCGACCGCCAAAGAGCTCGCGGAGTTCGAGGCCGATCCCAGCGATGCCCGCTACGAAGCCGCGGTCGACTGGCTGCTCTCTGTGCCGCAATACGGCGAACGCTGGGCCCGCCATTGGCTCGACATCGCCCGCTATGCCGACACGAAAGGCTATCTCTTCGAGGAGGACCGCAATTACAAACATGCGTATAAGTACCGCGACTGGGTGATCAGCAGTTTCGCAACCGACAGGCCCTACGACGAGTTCCTTGTCGCGCAGCTGGCGGCCGACCAGACAGGCGATCCGGCCTGCGTGCCGGCGATGGGCTTTCTTACGCTTGGCCGGCGCTTTTTGAACAACCGGCATGACATCATCAACGATCGGATCGACGTCGTGACACGCGGGCTGATGGGACTCACGGTGGCTTGCGCCCGTTGTCATGACCACAAATACGATCCCATAAGCGCCGGCGATTACTACGCGCTGTACGGCGTGTTCGCCAGCTCCGAAGAAAAACCTCGCGACGATGCGCCGCCCATGCTCGTCGACGCAGAGCGGCTGGTTGACCCCGTGATTTTTCTACGCGGCAGCCCTGGGAGCCGCGGCCCGAAGGTCGATCGGCGGTTTCTCACGTGTCTGGCGCCGGACAATAAGCCCGAGCCATTTCAGCATGGCAGCGGGCGGCTCGAGCTCGCGCAAACGATCGCCAGCCGCGAGAATCCGCTCACAGCCCGGGTGTGGGTCAACCGCGTGTGGGGACATTTGTTTGGGCGTGGACTGGTGAATACGCCCAGCGACTTCGGTTCGCGCGGCTCACCGCCGACGCACCCCGAGCTTCTGGATTGGCTGGCGTGTGAAGTAATGGAGGACGGCTGGTCCACCAAGCGCCTCATCCGCCGCATTGTGCTCTCGAGCACGTATCGGCAAGCCAGCAATGAACGGTCCGAGTGTGTGGTGGTCGATCCCGAAAACTTGTTACTGTGGAGAGCCAATCGCCGCCGGCTCGACTTGGAGTCGCTTCGCGACAGCGTACTTGCGGCAGCCGGGCGCTTGGACGCAACAATCGGCGGTCCCTCGGTGCCTCTCACTGCTTCGCCGTTCCCGACTCGGCGCGCGGTTTATGGCTTTATCGAACGCCAGAATCTGCCGGCGTTCTTCCGCACGTTCGACTTCGCAAACCCGAACACGCATACGCCCGAGCGGCCACAAACGGTCGCGCCGCAGCAGGCCCTGTTCCTCATGAATAGCCCTTTTGTGATGGAACAGGCCGCCCACCTCGCCGCGCGCACGGCGAACACGTCCGAAGGAGCGGCCGCGGAGAACGATTCGGCCAAAGCCGCGCGAATCGCGCTAGTGTTTCAACATGCGCTGGGCCGCGAGCCGACGGCGGAAGAAATGGCCGAAGCAATTGCGTTTGTTAGCGGCGGCGAATTGCCTGGTTCAACGAGCGCGCCAGAGCTCTCGCGGTGGGAGCAGTTGGCACAGGTGCTGCTGATGAGTAACGAGTTTGCGTTTGTAGATTAACAGCTTCAGCTTTGCCGGGGTGTATTGGCGGAAAAACCCCCGGCAGAGCCGGGGGCTGGGGGATGAATTATGCATCACGCGTTCCCTCTCGAACACCTCGCACTGACGCGGCGCGAGATGCTTTCGCGCTGTGGCATGGGTTTTGGCGCGCTGGCGCTGGGCGGCCTGCTTGCGCATCCAGAGCAAGCGGTCGCGGCGGCGAACCCGCTGATGGCCCGCGCCGCACACTTCCCGGCCAAGGCCAAGCACGTCATTCACCTGTTCATGAACGGCGGGCCGTCGCACGTCGACACGTTCGACCCCAAGCCCACGCTCTCGAAGTACGCCGGCAAGGAGCTGCCTGGTGGTACGCTGGCTACCGAGCGGCCCACCGGCGCGGCGCTCGCCTCCCCGTTCAAGTTCCGCAAATACGGCCAAAGCGGAATCGAAGTCAGCGACCTGTTCTATCACGTCGCCCAATCGATTGACGACATCGCCGTGATTCGCTCGATGCACGCCGATGTGCCGAACCATGAGCCGTCGCTCATGCTCATGAACTGCGGCGACGCGCGCGAAATTCGGCCTAGCCTCGGGTCGTGGTTGTGCTATGGCTTGGGCACGGAGAATCAGAACTTGCCGGCGTTTGTGGCCATGTGCCCCAACGGCTACCCGATTCAAGAGACTCAGAATTGGCAAGCCGGATTCCTGCCGGGCATTTTTGAGGGCACGTACATCGACACCAAGCACACGGCTATCGAGCAGCTCATCGAGCACATCCGCAACGATCGGATCTCGCTGCCGCGGCAGCGCGAGCAGCTCGATTTGCTGCACCGGCTCAACGCGCGGCATGCTCAGGCGCGGCAAGATCATGCCGCGCTGGAAGCCCGCATCCAATCGTTCGAGCTCGGCTTTCGCATGCAGACCGAAGCGTCCGAGGCGTTCGACATCAGCGACGAGCCGCAATATATCCGTGACATGTATGGACCAGGCGTTCAGGCGCGTCAAATCCTAATTGCCCGCCGGCTGGTGGAACGCGGGGTGCGCTTTGTGCAGCTGTGGCACGGCGAAGGGCAGCCGTGGGATAGCCACGACGATTTGGAAGTTCAGCATCGCAATCTGGCATCGCAGTGCGACCGTGCGATTGGGGCGCTGCTGGTCGACTTGAAGCAGCGCGGCCTGTTGGATGAAACGCTCGTGCTGTGGGGCGGCGAGTTCGGCCGCACGCCGTCGGTCGAGCTGCCAAAGAAAGGCTCGAACCAGGGCAAAATCAACGGCCGCGACCACAACCACTACGGCTTCACGGTGTGGATGGCCGGCGGCGGCGTGCGCGGCGGCTATGTGCACGGGGCGAGCGACGAGTTCGGCTTCAAAGCCGTCGAGAACCGCGTGCACGTGCACGACCTGCACGCGACGATGCTGCACCTGCTGGGTTTTGATCACGAGAAGTTCACATACCGCTACGCGGGCCGCGACTTCCGCCTCACCGACGTGCACGGCCGTGTGATTCGGGAGCTGATCGCGTAAGGGCGGAGAGCACGGAGGGGGAGCACGGAGCGGGAAGCAAGCAATAGTCGGTGATATTGGCCCGGACATTTTAAATTCAGAAGTACAGAGTACAAAGTACCCGGTACTGAGTACTCCGTCCTAAGTATTCCGTGTTCCCGGCTCCACGCTCCCTGCTCCCTGCTCCCTGCTAAACGAAAAACGGCCCCTGCCGCGGTGCGGCAGGAGCCGTTTCGTCTTCATCACATCTTTATCCGCGGGGTCTCCGGACCGACGCGCTGTGAGGGATTAATATCCCCAGCCGCCGTGGAAACCGCAGCTCGGCTCGCAACCACAGGCGGCTTCGCAGCAGCCGTGACCACGATCGAACAGCCCAAACAGGCCACCGAACAAGCAGCAGCCACGGCCGCCGCAGTGTGAATCGCAGCCGCAGCTCGGCTCGCAACCGCAGTGGGCTTCGTGTTCGCAGCCGCAGCTGGCTTCTTCACAACCGCAGCTGGCTTCGCAGCAGCAATCGTTGTGGCGATTGAACAGGCCGCACAGGCCGTCGAACAGGCAGCAGCCACGACGGCCGCAGTGTGAATCGCAACCGCAGCTGGGCTCGCAACCACAGGTCGCTTCCTGGCAACCGCAGCTGGGTTCGCAACCGCAACCGCAATCGCCATGACCACCAAACATGCCGAAGAACGCATTGGCGCTACCGGCAGTGCCGAGCACCAGGACGGCGCTCAACGTCGCAAGAGAAATACGTCGGATCATTGGGGAGACTCCTGAAAACGGGGAGGGAAAACGCGCTTGCACCAAGCAAGGGGCAGGGAGCAACCAGGCACGAGACTCGCTGCTCCGAGCTCCCTGCTCGGCACTCGCGCGAGCGTTGTCAGATGGTATCGTCTGCTCTTTTTGCTAGCTTGACGAATGGCTAAGATATGCCAGTTCGCAGCGATGCTGACGAATATGCCGTTCCGGCCATCGGCGTAGAAACGAATTTAACGCTTGGATGAGAGTGACGATTGCTTAGGACCTTCAAGTCGCAATCGCATTCACCACGCGTCTGCAGCGCCACTTGTGTTGGCCAGCAGCAAGGCCGCGATAGTTACAAGCGGCACGATGACACAAGCCGCTTGAGCGGCAATGGCGCGAGTGCCACTGGTGCGCGCGAGCGGGCCAACGCTGCAAATCCACAGGGCCAGCGGCGCTATCGGCACTAAGAGAAGCAGCCATTGCGGCTCACTCGGATACACAGCCCCCGTGTACGCGTAGCCGAGAGCGACGATCACGTAGGGCAGCACGATGCTGCGCCAATCCGGCAGTTCCCGGACGAAGAGCGAGGCGACAGCGCATCCCGCCAGCGCGCCGGCCGGAAGCGCGGCCAACATGCCAAACGTTTCGCTTTGGTCGAACAGGATCACCGACGTGGTGGCAGCCGCGAGCATGAGCCACCACGGAAACGCGCGAGCGGGCAGCAGTTGCGGCAACGGATAGACGAGTGCCGTGACGAGCATGATCGCCAGCGACAAGCCGGCCCACTGGATTTGCCAGGTGGGGACCAGCTCGGGCCATTTTGGCACGATCATCCAGGCGGCGATGGGGGCGAACACGTAAACTGCGGTCCAGCGCTCGCTGCGCGTCACGCCTTCCGCGCGCGTCAAACCGCTGAGAAATGCGGCCAGAATTCCCAGGTAGGGAAGCCAATCCCAGAACTGCGATGGAGCAAGCGTCTTCGTCGAAGGCAAAAGGACGAGCCCAATAAACGTGCCCACGGCAAACGCGACGCCACACCGATAACGCCGTGCAACCTCTCTAGGCCAGAGCCAACCGATCGAGATGAATAGCGCCACGGCGGCCAGCGCCGGAATGACTCCGCCGCGAAGCGCAATTTCAATGACCGTCTTTGCGTCCAATTCGCTTCCGACTCAACGGAAAAAGATAAGTCCGAGTTACGGGCGCTATTGCGGCGTAATCTTTGGTGTCGGTTTTCCGACAGTCACCGTCATCGCCACTTCTTCGACCACGCGGTCGGGGCCGAAAGTGATGCCGTATTCCGAACGCTTGATATCGAACTTGCTCGTAAGCACGAGTCCTTGATCGTTGACCCTGACTCGTGCGGGGAAGGTGATCGGCTTCGTGACGTCGCGGATCGTCAGATCGCCAGTCACGTTATATTCGCCGCGTTTGCCGCTGACCGGCTCAATCTTCGTCGATTCAAAGGTGGCCTTGGGAAACTCGCGAGCGGCGAAAAAATCAGGACTCTTCAAATGGTTCGTCAGCCTGCCAATTGGCGTGGCCAGCGAGTCGGTTTCGATTTCCAGCGTCACCGATTCGGGCGCCTTCGACGACTCGTCGACCGCCAGCTCGCCTGTGAATTTTGTGAAGTATCCGGTCCGCGGATCAGGCCGATCGCCCATGTGCGAGCCGACGAATTGGATGGTCGTCGTCTTGGCATTGAGTTCTACTTTGCCTTCGTTGATCGGCACCGGTTTGGGCGGCGGCTCTCGGCGCTGCCTCGTCGCCCGGCCAGGGGCCTGCGCGTTTTGCGCCGCGTCGGAGTACAGACCGAGTGTCGCAAGGCAAACGACGGCATAAGTAAGGCTGGAAAGCGTTCGCATGCGTAATGTTCCTCGGAATTGGTGATGATCGAGATGCCCAACCAGATGTCAAACCTTGGCCCGCCGGCAAATAATACGGCCGCCAGTGTAAGGCGGTTTGCGGCGCGGCGTCAACTTGCCGCATGGCAGAAGCAAGTGGTATAAAGGTGCCGTTCAGCCCGCCAGAAGGCCCCTGTTTACCGCGGGTATTTTACGGGCACGCCCCTCGGCGGCAACATTCATCGATTCGGGTTTCGACCCTCTGCGAGTATTGGGCTTCCCGCTACGCGACACTTTTTGCGACTAATTGTCGTGTCGGACTGACTGAGAAGGAATGGCCGCATGTTCGGAATCGGAACTACCGAGTTGCTGATAATACTGGCGATCGTCGCTATTGCCTTCGTGGTGGTCGCCGCCATCTTGAAGCGCGGGAAATAGCCGGCGATTGGCGCGCTGCAACCATAAGTGCAAGGCTTACTGACGCGGCTCGAGGGCCAGTCGCTCGACCGCGCGCTTTGCGACGGCATGCTGCATGAACAGCCGCCACACCAGGCCGGTCCGCGCGTTTTCGATGGCCACGAGCAGCGGGCCGGCGTCAATGCCCAGATTCTCGTCGTGGCCGTAAGGCGGGTCGAGGCTGAATGAATCGAGAAAACCGTAGCCACCTTCCGCCGGATCACGCCACACCAGCGGCTTTCCTTTGGGATCACGCAGACTCATGAATTCGCGCAGCGCGGCCAAGCTTTCCGCAGGCGTGAACACGATGGCCGACCCGGCTGCATAGGGTGCCACCACGCCGTCGTACCACACGTCTTTGTCGCTCAGGTTCGGCTGCACCTCGGCCACCAGATACCGGTCGCGAAAGGCACAGGGCGCAAGGCCCCAACGGTTCTCGTCAAGTGTCGGGAATCGTCCACTCGCTTCAATGCAGCGCTCGCGATGGGTCAGCACGGCGCGGCGGGAATTCTCGAACCAATCCACGGCCGGCTCATCGACGCTAAAATCGGCCGGATCGTCGGCGGCCAGGTTCCGGTAATCGATCCAGCAGTGACTGAAGAAATACGTGAATAGCGAGCCGTTCCACGAGACGACGTAAGGCGCCATATCGTCGTGCTGCTCCACGACGCGTTTCAGGCGGTAGTACGAAGCCGGCTGGAGCGCATGGTCGACGATGGGCGCGCCGACGGCGAGAAAATACACGAGCCGCTCTTCATCGCTGGCCCATTGCCAGTGGCTTGGCCGGATTTCGCCCGGGCCATCGACGCCACGGTCGGTCGAAGCCCGCCAGCCCATCGTCAGATAGCCGCTTTGCGTGTCATACATCGCTCGCCAGTTGGCATCGCGCGTGATGCGCTCCGTGAGGTATGCGACTTCGCCGCCAAAATATACGGCCGCGGTCATGGCGCCAGCTTGAAACAGGGCATGATCGATTGTACTGGCCTGCAATTCGTAGCGGTGACGCGTGCGCGAAAAATCCGGCAGCCCGCCGTGGCGCTCGTCCAGAAAATGAAGATAGATGCCGAACTTTTTGTTGTCACGCCGCGCGAGGAGCGAACGCAGAATCGTTACGGCTCGCCGATTGCCTTCCTCGCGCGTGATCCATCCGCGCTCGACGGCAATTGGCAGCGACGTGAGTTGAAACCCGACGGCCGCGATGCTGCAAACCGTGTCGGTCGTTTTGTCCTTCGCCAGCAGGGCGGGCTTGCCGACTTCCTTCCAGAAATATTGGAAGCAGCCGTGCTGGACTTTTTCCAGCAGCGCCTCGTCCTGAGGTGAGAAGTCGTATTCCCAAGCCGACTGGCTCTCTGGCGAGGCCAGAATCGCCGGCTCGGCAACCAATTGCTGGCCAATGGCCGGCGGGCCCAATGCAACGCTCATCGCGCAGAACATCCATGTCCAAAGGCGAGAATCAAAGTGCCGCTTCATTAGCATCGAACGCCTTCCCGGCCAAGTACAGTTTTCCCGCGGCGATTCCGTATGGCCGGCTTCCGAATCCCGGCCAAGATGGCCGGGCTATGTGTCTTACTACATAGCCGGACCATCTCGGTCCGGTGAACCACCCGCTGCATGCATTGCCGCTATTCCAGTGGCGAGACCTCGAGCTCTGCCCGCAACCGCTCAAGTTCTGAGTGCAATTTAGTCTGAAGCTCGGCGTACCCCGGTTTGCCGTACACGTTCACAAGCTCATCCGGGTCCTTTTCGAGGTCGTACAGCTCCCACTCGCCGACCGGGTAAAAGTGGATCAATTTGGCCCGGCCGTTCGTGACCCCCTCATGCTTGTGTACCTTGTGCTCTCGATCCGCGCCTTCGTAGTAGTGATAGTAAAACGAGGGCCGCCAATCGGCGGGATTCTCGCCTCGCAGCAGTGGAACGAGGCTGCGGCCTTGCATGTCGCCGGGGGCGCGGGCGCCGGCCGCTTCCAGGAACGTTTGGGCGAAATCGACGTTCGAGACGATCCGCTGTTCTACGCGGCCGGGCTCAATTACTCCCGGCCAGCGCACAACCAGCGGCGTGCGCAGCGACTCTTCGTACATAAATCGTTTGTCGAACCAGCCGTGCTCGCCCAGATAAAAGCCTTGGTCGCTCGTGTAGACCACGATCGTGTTTTTCGCCAAGCCGTTCTCGTCGAGATAATCAACGAGCGCGCCCACGCTGTCGTCGACCGATGCGATGCACCCCAAGTAATCCTGCATGTAGAGCTGATAGAACCAACGGGTGCGGTCGTCGCCCTGCGGATTGGCGGCTTCAAGTTTGGAGAGCCGCGGATCAATGTGGGTCTCCCAGGCGCCCCGCTCTGCGGTCGTCATGTGATCATAGAGCCACCGTCGCTCAGGATTGCCGCGCCGCCACAGTTTCAAGTCGGTGTCCAGATCCATCTGGCTGATCCGCATCTCAGCGTGCCTGGCTGCAGTGCCTCGGTTGGCATAATCGTCCAATAGCGTTGCCGGCTCGGGGATCGAGCCGTGTTCGAACATCGCCAGCTTATCGACGGGCGGCTCCCATCGCCTGTGCGGGGCCTTGTGCTGCACCATCAACAGGAACGGCTTGGACGGATCGCGCTTCTGGCTCAGCCAGTCGAGCGCTTTCTGCGTGGTGATTTGGGTAGCGTGGCCGGGCACGGCCGACTTGCCTTCGGCGGTGATAAAGTCCGGCCGGTAATACTTGCCCTGCCCCGGCAAGATATCCCAGTGGTCAAAACCCGTCGGATTGGTTACGAGGTGCCACTTGCCAATGATGGCAGTCTGATAGCCGGCCTTTTGCAGCAGCTTCGGCAGCGTCGTTTGGCTGCCGTCGAAGCGGCTGTGGTTGTCGTAAAAACCGTTCTTGTGGCTGTATTTGCCGGTGAGAATCGTCGCCCGGCTCGGCCCGCAGATCGAATTGGTCACATAGCAGCGGTCGAAGCGAACGCCCTCCGCGGCGATGCGGTCGATATGCGGCGTTTGGTTTCGATTCGAGCCGTAAGCGCTGATTGCCTGGTAGGCGTGATCGTCGCTCATCATGAACAAGATGTTCGGCCGCGCGTCGGCTGCGCGCGCGTTGGCCACCGGCCATGTCGGCAGAACAGCAAACAGGCAGCAATACTTTAAAACCCGTCGGCGCGGCACGATCGCTAGAAGCATGATCTCGGCTCTCCACGTGGATGCGGTCCGCCTGCCCTTACGGCCCCGATTTTAGCGGCGCTTCGATTCGAGGAGTACCATCGGCTCCCGTGCGACGCCAACAAAAAAAGGGGAACGCTCGATACGGACGAGCGTCCCCCTCGAATCGAATTCGACTGACGCGATGGAGCCGTCAATCGATCGGCTACAAAGAATACTTATCGGCGGCGCGCCAGGCCCAACAGGCCGAACACACCGATCAATCCCAACATCACACTTGCCGGTTCGGGTACCCTGGCCAGGCTGAAGTTGTCGGCCACAGCGCTCTGCGGGTTCATGCCAGCATCCTGACCGTCGACCATCGCAAGCGAGACCGTCAACGTGTCGCCAGCGAGAACACCCGGTAGATCCATGCTAACGTTGATGTCGTAACCTGGGGCGGTCGCGGCAACCGTGTCAAAGCCCCCGCCGGTGTAAGTGGCCGCTGTGATTTTATCCAGCAATAGATCTCTGGTAACGCTGGGTCCACTGCTGCTCGATAAAGTGGCCCTCATCGCGGCTGCCGTGAAATTGTTCTCGATGACTCGCTCGAACGTGAGCCGGTAAGTTCCACCCGTCGTTGCGATGGCCGTCTGGGAAAGGTCGGCCGACACAAGGGGGTTCATGGCTGTACCGCCGCCGAGGAAGGCGCGGTACCAAATCCCGTTGACGCCCGTGTTATCGGCGAATCCGGGATTGAATTGGGCCGCCGTGTCGTTACCGGTATTCGCCAGCGTCCAGGGCGGGGCTGTGCCGGGCACCCCCGCGCCGCCCGCGGTGCCGAGGTCGAGATTGCCGTTGACCAGGCACTCGGCCCCAATCACGCCGCACTGTGCATGCGCCACAGTGCTGAACGCGGCGACAGCGACAATCGCCGCAAGACAAACCAAGAGTTTTTTCATGAGACATGACCTCCGTCAAAAGAAGCGACCAACATCAGTAAATGCCCTCTCCCCCCTCTGCAAGCGCTTTCAAAGTAGCCTTAGAGTAGCGTAGAGCGTAGCGATTATCAACAAATTACTCGTCAAAAAGACGAAACTTTGTTTTTTCGCCTGAGCTTCTATTTGGCGGGCAAGCGACAGAATATCGCTGTGGATTACTGATTTAGCTCGAACAGCTCGCCATCGTGGCGGTGGGCATATGCGCTGAAAACCTCCTGGTCGACGCCGTAGCCCACCGTATCCACTGAGCCATCGCCATTCAAGCAGTTAGCTCCCCCCGAGTGGGCCGACCCGATCGTCATATTTCTGGAATGCCCGCAGCCTCCATCGGGGGTCAGCGGCTCGCCGTCCGAATCAGGCCGGATCGGGGTACAGCGCGGACCGCATCGTGTCGCAATCCCAGCCATCCGCCCATCCCCAGTCGTCGCCGGAGCCACTATCCCGGCGGGTTAACGGCGATCTTGATCTTCGGTCACTGACCGTGCCGAGGACGCAGGAGCTTGTCTACCGGTCCAGGTTTACCGTCTCACCGTCGAAGCGGTGAGCCAGCCGATTAAGGTTTTCCTGGTCAATGTCGTAGGCGATGAAGC
This sequence comes from Lacipirellulaceae bacterium, assembly GCA_036503915.1. Classification (GTDB taxonomy): domain Bacteria; phylum Planctomycetota; class Planctomycetia; order Pirellulales; family Lacipirellulaceae; genus JABDGM01. Next base: position 14,469 of record DASXWB010000730.1, read on the forward strand.
CGACGGAACCGTCCCCATAAAGCGTGTTGACGCCGCCCGAATGAGACGAACCGAACGGGAAGTCGTGTTGTTCATCGCATGGTCCCGAGGCGTTTTCCGGCACCTCTCCTACGCCGTCTGGCCGAAGCTGGAACATGGCGGAACGCATATTGTTGCAGTCCCATGCATCGGCCCAGCCAAGGTCGTCACCGGCTCTCCCGCCGACATTAGAGCCATCGTGGAAGACGGGAGGAACCCACTTTTCGGACACAAGAATTGTCTTGCTCGCGCCGTCTTCGATTTTCGAAATAGTCATTTTCTTTGTGAAGCCGTTATGCTCGCCACCTTGCGGCAGATTATCGCGTACCTGCCAGTCCGTCCGTTGAATTACGCCACGGAATTGAACCGGCCTGCCCGCAGCCGCCAACGCAGCGACGAGACCTTTCGCCGGCAGCGGTGAGCTACAGTTAGGGCAACCCCAAAAGATTTCATTAATCTTTTGCGCATTTGGGTTTGGAAGAGTCATTTCCGTAAAGTAACCATCGACGGCGCTTCCGATCTCCGACCGAGACGGACCCGCTGTAGCACCCGCATAGTCGATGAGGGAAATACCGCTGGGACCAAGCGTTGGCCCACGGCGCGACGGACAGTTATAGAGCGCAATGACGTGCTTTTGGAGATCAGCTTGTTGCGCGATACTCTGAATCGCGCCCTCCTCCAGGAAGGGCAGGATCTGGAAGAAAAAACACAGACCTTGCTTTAGTGGTCCGTTAGGTGGTCCCTTGCGAAGCGCGGGATTGGGCTGACTAGCAGAATCTCGTAGGTAATCTTCGATATCGGCGCCCGGACTGGTCCCGCCTGTGGGAAACATCTTATACGTATCATGGAAGTTATGTATCGCGAGCCCGATATTCTTCAAATTGTTCTTGCACTGCGTGCGGCGCGCCGCTTCTCGCGCGGCCTGGATCGCTGGAAGCAATAGCGCGATCAAGATGCCAATGATGGCAATCACGACGAGAAGTTCGACGAGGGTAAACGCACGCCGTTCACGCGCTTGATTGGCCGCCATGGCGAATCTCCATGTTCCGTAAGTGAAAACGAGACGGCGCTAAGAAGTCATCTGTCCCCGGTGGCATTTTACGCCTGTCAATTGGGGCTTGCAAGCGCTTTCATCCCGACTTGCCGACAATCCAACCAATGGACGACACGCTTGAAAATCATCTACCAAGAGAGCGTCAGTTCCGTCTCGCACTGGCCGCGGCCAACACTGCCATAAGCGCCAACCAACAGCCAGAAGGTTCAGGCACCGGCGCGACACCTTGCGCCCCGCTTCCAAAAATTTCGCCGAAGTTCGAGCGCCAAAGATCGAAACGGGCCGACTGGTTTGCGACTCCGTTGTCGTTCGGCAGCGCCGTATTCGCGGTGTCATTTTTTCGCCAGACAACATAGTCCGCGGCATCCACTTTGTTGTCTTCATTAAAATCGCCGAGCAACCCGGGCGCCACGACCGTGAGCATCAAGTCGTCCAGAAACGCCGACTGATTCCCGCCCGCCTCATTGAACACCATATCCAAGCCGGCTGCCCGGACGCGTACTTTGTCCGTTCCCTCGGGAGACGTGGCCATCAGCGAATGCTGCCTCCAGCCGGCGTCGTTCGTTTGCCCATCAGCCTTCAAGTCCAAGGTAACTGTCGAGTCGGGGATCACCTCGTCGTTCTCGTCAAGAAATTCCATTTCGAACAACGTCTGCGTGGGGAAACCTGCGAGGCCGCCGGTGTAATTCATTTGGAAATTGGACCAACCGGAAAACGTATACTCAGCTTGCGCAACGCCGGGCACCGTCTGCTCCAGGATCGCATCCGCCGGCTGGCCGGTGTTTCCCGTAAACGACCTGAGCCATACGCCCAACTGGCCTGGTCCTTCGGGTCGACTCGCGAAATCGGCGATGTTAATTGTTGGATCGGTGGGAATCCGGCCGCCCGGAACTTGCGTGACCACCCAGGCGGGGTCAAACAGATCAGGCTTTATTTCCAGCACGGGATTTGCCAGCAGCTCGGTTTCCGGAGCGCTCACGGTTCGCAGCGCGAAGTCGTCGTAGAACGCCGATTCGAAGCTGCCTTCCGTGTACAACATCTTACGGGCCTCAGCCGTAACGCGCACGCTTGCGGCTCCCGTCGGAGCGGTGTCCATCAAGCTGTGCTGACGCCACACGTTGTCGTTCGCAAAATCGAACCCGCTCAAAACTTTGCGCTCGGCTTTCACGTCGACCGAAACGGCTGAGCCCAGGACGCTCCCGCCCGAGTCCAGAAACTCGAGCTTCATCGTGGTCGTCGTGGGCGAGGTCACTGAGCCCAGCGGCGAGCTGCCGGGCAACGTATCGAAGCCGCCCGAGTAGCTCTGCTCGAACCGCGACCAACCCGAAAACGTGTACTCTTCTCCTCCGGTGGCAGGCACCGTCTGCGACAGGACGGCGTTGGTCAGATTATCAGGGCCTGCCATGGATCCGCCCACAAACGCTCGCAGCCAAAGCGCATACGTCCCGCTGTGAGGACCAAACGTGTGCTGCTGCGCGCTATTGATGCCGCCAACATCGCGGTCCATCATCGTTGTCTGATCGTAGATCGACTCTTCGAGATCCCAGTCGGGGACGATAACGGAATATTCCAAACCACCGTCCGTCAGTAAGTCGGCTCGCGCGGTTGCCACCATCGCCAGCGAACATACCAAGAATAGCCAGGTGCGCCGCGTCCTCATGCTGCTCATCGTTGGTCACCTCAATGCGCGCGGTCGATATATTTACCGAATAACACGGCGCAAACTGGTGACGCATACCATCGCGATAAACAACAACATCCACGCGGCGGGTTCGGGCACGGCCCCGGCCGACAGCAAATTGCCGCTGCCGCTTCCGGCCATTGCGCCGAAATTCATTCGCCAGGTGTTGTAGCCAGCCGGATCACCGCCATGTGCGTTGGGATTCTTGCGCCACACGACGTAATCCGCGGCGTCCACTTTGCCGTCCTGATTGTAGTCGCCTGGTAGAGCTTCGGACGCCAGCGTCAACATCAAGTCATCGAAGAACGCCCCTTGGTCGGGATCCATGGTGACAAGCGCGCCGTTGACGATGATTCCGACGCGCACGGACTCGGTGCCGGCTGGCGACGTGCCGCTCAGCGAGAACTGGTCCCAGGCCTCTGGGTGCATGCCGATCGGCCCGGTGGCGTTTCTTTGGCCCGCATCCCACAGGTCGAGCTCCAAGGGAGTCCCGATTACCATTTCCGCGGAATCCAGAAACGCCAGTTCGATTTTTGTAGTGGTCGATGGTTTCGTCGGCCCGGTGCCACCCGAGTAGTTCTGCCCGAAGGCAGACGAAACAGTGAACGTGTAATCTCCGTCGGCGACACCGAGCACCGTTTGCGTCAACGTCGAGTGGCCTGGGACAAACCCCTTGACCCAGTAACCGAAATCGCCCGGCGTGGCGGGGTCGTCGGCGAAGTTGCCTCCTCTTCCCGCCGTGTCCTGGCTCGAGCCGGTTCCAACCTCCACGAGCGTATAACCTTCCAACTCGGGCGGAGGCGTCGGCATGGTGTTCAAGTCGCCATTCGTCAATAACTCAGTTCCCACGGCGCCGGAACGCATCAGCGAGAAATTGTCCAGCATGGCCGATTGGCCTGGATTGACGTTGAAGACACCATTGGTCATCCCAGCGGTAAATCGAATATTTGCCGTATTCGCCGGTGCCGCCGCACTTGAGAGCGTGTGCTCATACCACAAGTTATCGTTGGCGAACGGAATGCCGGCTTGAGCCTCCCGATCAGCCCGCACGTCCAGCGTCACCGGAGAGCCGATCACGCCGCCGACCGCATCAAGGAACTCGATTTGAATGAACGTTTCGGTTGGCGAGGGCTCACCGGGCCGTAAAGGCGTAGCAAAATCGAGCGTATCGACGCCGCCAGCGTAGTTTTGCTCGAACCTGGACCAGCCGCCGAACGTGTAGGTATCCCCCGGTACGCCACCCACGGTTTGCGACAAGAGACCGTTGACCTGGTAATTGGTGCCCGGCGGCATGTCCTCGGGGCTGCAACATGTTCGGCCGGACCATGGCTTGAGCCACAGACCTTGCCTGGCAGGGTCCTCCGGCGGCGACATTTGATCAGCAAACGCAATCCGCTCAATCGAATCGACCACGATGCTGGGCTGGTCTACATTTTGCTCGATGGCAGTCCAGCCCACAAACTCAGGCGACACGCCTCCGGCCTCGAAATTACCATTGGTTAGCAAGTTCTGCGCTTGCGTGCTCGTGACTCCCATCGCCAACAAACCAAAAATCACTATTGCCGTTAGCAGCTTGCTCATTGTTCTCTCCAATTCTCTCGTTCAGATATCGACTCCAAAAGCGCGCGAGTATTTCTCTTCCGGTAGGCCGTTCCCCACGCACGCACGTCAACAGCTTTCCATCCCAGGCCACTAACTGATTTGATGTTTAAAGTTGGATCCGCGCCGCGACTTGACAACATCTCCAACCCAGCAACCAGCTTGCATTGGCTTGAGCAGGGCAGCTCAAGCGATGGACGGCGGGCGCCCCGATCGTGTCAGGGGCCTGACTGCGAAGAGAACCGCCTTGTTCGTCCGCCCGTCGATCGCGTGCCGCTTCCAACACGCGCCCGCGAATCGTCACCAACCCATCCACACCGAAAAAAACACGGCTACCCCATCAACCTGTATCCTAAATCCAGTTTACAAGGGTTGCAAGCGCTTTCATAAAATGTCGCCGTAACAAGCTTGCCGTTTACCAGCGCGTTTCGCGGTCATCAGCGCGAGCCCTCGCCCAGCTTACCGCTTCACCGTTCGATCCCCCAAATGGACGGCGACACAAGTTCAATGCTGTTGCCCGCCGGATCGCGGA
>DASXWB010000731.1:0-5210 GCA_036503915.1 Lacipirellulaceae bacterium
ACGGCGTGCTCCAGATCTCTATCCATTTGCTCACTGAGCGCCCGGCGGCGGCTGGGCGGCATCCACGGGCTGGCCAGTTGCGTGGCCGTGGCAATCACGCCGGCGACCATCATGCCGGTCGGCTGCGGGAACCACCAGAACAAATGCACCACCCATGCCCAGAACACGCACACGGCGACCCACCAGAAACTGATTCGTTTTTCCCGCGTGTACTCGGCCTGCCGCCACCATCGCGGTACGAGAAACAAAAATGCAAAGAAGCTCATATACATGGCAAGCGTTGGGGCGAACCCTTCACCCGGCCGCGCCGTCGTCCAGCGCAGCATTTCATGGCTCACCAGTCCCCAGTTGGCGTCGAGCGGCTCGTCCCAGCCGGGCGACTTCAAGAAAAGTGTGTCGCCCACAAACCAGCCGGCGATTCCCACCAGCGCGCCGAATGCCAGCAGGGTGATGCGTATTGGCACCTGGTCTTCCAGCCGGGCCTCGGCGAATTTACCCGGAATCAAAATCGCCCAGCTGCCCAGCGTGCCAATGGTCATGAGCCACAAGTGCATGGCCCAGCGGTCGGACGGGGGCTGAGAGCCCAACAGCATCGGCCCGATGAATGCCGCCACCGCCGATACGAGCGCCGCCAGCATCATCGAGCCCATGAGCTCGGAAACTTTTTCGCGCAGCGGCTTGCCGGCCAACTCGCGCCGGGCCGCATCGCGCCAATTCGGCCGGCGGCGCCGCGCCGCCTTGGCTTCCTTGCGGCTGACCGGCTTGGCCGGAGCGGGAGCGCTACTTGGCGCGGGCCAGAGAATGGTTTGATTGTTTGGAGCGGTGTTCGCATCTAACCCGGCGGCTGAAGCGGCGTCGCCGGAAGCGGCCGCCCCGGGATCGGCCCCGCCGGCCAGGGTCGCCCTCGCCGCGCCCATTTGGCGCTTGATGCTCGGGCGCAGGAACGACAGCCAGACCACGTAGTACACGCCGTAGCACAGCAGCACGGGGAAGACCAGTTCGAGCGAAATCTCAAAGAAGTTGATTGCGACAATCACGAGGACAAAGACAATAACTGCCTTCGCGAGCGGATGCAGCGGCGCCACCTGGTCACCGTGCCAATGTTGCCGCAGTCGGGTCGCGCCGTCGCGGATGGCCTTCCAGATGGGCTCTTCAATTGTTTCGCTGGCTGATGCACTCCGGCGATCTGGGCCCCGCCCGAACTGCGCGCTTGCAGCCGCGTCGGCATTGCGTATGTCACGCATGATTGCCGCATCGGCATTACGTATGTCACGCATAATCGCCGCGTCGGCACTGCGGACGTCACGAGCCAAGACAGCATCGGCCGCCCGCCCCGCCGGCGGGTAGGGCGGAGGAGGCGCCGCCTGCGAACCCCCCGGCAGCAGCGCCAGGATCTCGCCGACGCTGTTGACGCGCACGGTCGGATCCTTCGCAAGTGCTCGCCGCACGATGTCGCGGTACGGCTCGTCGAGCGCGCTGAGGTCCGGCTCGGCCGTGAGGTGCTTCATGAGCACTTCGCCGACGCTCTCGCCCTCGAACGGCACGCGGCCGGTGAGCATTTCGAACAGAATGATGCCCAGGGCATAGGTATCGATCTCGCGGCCGTAGCGGCCGTTCGCGATCTCCGGGGCCATATAGTGCACCGTACCGACGCTTTCGGTTTGCCCGCTGCGACGGCTGCAGGAGATGAACTTCGCCAGGCCATAGTCGCCGATCTTGACCGTGCCTTCGTCGAAAAAGATGTTGCCCGGCTTGAGGTCGCGGTGCACGATGCCGTGGTCATGGAGGTAAGCCACGCCGCCGCACATGCCGCGCATCCACCACAACGCATCTTCAAGCGGCATGCCGTTGGGATGGCGCTCGATGACATCCTCCAGTGACTCGCCGGAAACGTATTCCATGATGACCCACTGGTCGCCCATCTCGTCGGTGCGAATATCGAACAGGCCGACGAGATTCGGGTGCTTCAAGTTGAGGCACTGCGTGACGCCGCGGAGCTCGACTTCAAGATTGCGGCGAATGAGCTTGAGCGCCACTTCCTTGCCGGCATCGCTCGTGGCGAAATAGACTTCGCCGAAGCCGCCGCGGCCCACGCCGCGCTTGATCGTGTAGCCTTCGAGCGGCCGCGAGCCGCTGGGGTAGGTGAACTTGATTCCGGCGGCGCGGCCGCCGCCGAGCGCCGTGCCCCCGGCCCGCGCCGCGTGGCCTCGCTCCGCCTCGTCGAGTTCGCGCACAGGAAGATTCATGGCAGAAAGGTTCTCTCGTTCTAGCGTAGCTGTCGGATCGCCCATCTGTCTAGCGCCTTCGGCGGGGTGAGTGAGTGAGTAGGTGAGTAAGTGAGTATGTATCGAATTCGCTGAAAATGGCCGGTAATTGTCGCTGCCGGCCAATCACCTGCTCACTTACTCACTTTCTCACTTACTCACCTTCCTTCCCCTACTCCACGGTCTCCCAAGTGAAAGAAAACGCTTCCCCTTCCACGCGTACCCCGGATTGAATTTCGCTCTCGCCGCTCATGGCCGCGCCGTCGATCGTGAGCGGCTCGCTGGCACGACAAAACAGCCGATCATTCTGCCGGAACACGACCACGTCGCTCTGCCAATCGCGGCAACGCACGTGACAATGGCGGTTCGGCCCCAGCACGCAGCTGTCGGCCATCAGCAGGACGGCGTCGGCCGAGGGCTGGGTCTTGTGATGACTTTCAATCGTGAGTTTCGCTGTGGCACTAAGTGCATGCGGCCTGGTGAACCGCACGCGCACATTGTCGCCCAATTGAATCAGTTGGTTGTCTGACAGCACAAACGGCGTCTTGATCTCACGGCCGTCGACCAGCGTGCGTTGTAGCGGTTCAAGGATGTATGCGCCGGCTTCGCGGCGGATTGCCGCATGCCGCCGCGACAAATCGGCCAGGATCGGCACCGCGATTCGCTCACCCGCCGGCGGCTGGCCCAACACGACGCAATCGTCCAAACAAACCAGAAATCCGCCGACCGCGTCGATCCACAATAGCGCTCGCCGCGGATGTTCGTCGCCTGCCACAGTATCATCCTCACACAATCGCGATCCTTTAGTCGAGTGCCGCGCGCCGCGAGCCACGGCGTGGTTGAGTTGGAGGGAAACGAATCCGCCGCCGCGCCGGCCGCGATGCGGCTGCGTGACGTCCATGCCAACGCTTCGCCAGGCGCGTCGCCGCGCCTGGCCGGCGGCCGCGTGCTGCGGCGCGATGGCCAACAGCGCGTCGGCCGCGCTGAGCGCGGCAGACCAGTTTTCGGCCGCGAGCGCGGCGTGCATTTCGGCCGATAGCCGCTGGCACTCCTCACCGTTCTTGGCCAAACGCTGCGCATCGCCCGCAAGACGCCGAGTAATGTCATCCATTGTACCCTTCCCCGCAGATGCTGCAGTGGCGAGTGCCGCCGCACGCTTGAGAGCAGCGGACGCTTCGGCGAAATGCCCGCGCGCGGCGGAGTCTTCAGCTTCCTGCATCAATTGCGCGATCTTGTGACAGTCCCGCACGCGCTGGTCTGAGAGGCCGCGATGGTGCAGTTTTTCAAGCTGGGCCTGGGCCAGTGCAATTTCGCCCGCCGCCAGGTAGCGCTGAACGTCATTGATTGCCTCATCAACGTAGCGGTGACGCATTTGAGCGATGGCTTGCGTCTCGCCGCCGAGCCGGTCGGCCGTGGTGAGATCGCGCCAGCCGGCCGCCGAATCGCCGTGTGCCAAGCGCTCGCCGGCCCGCTCCAGGATTTTTTCGGCCACGTTTCGCGCGAGCTTTTTGGCCGGCAGAAAATCGCGAAGCGACTCGGCCGCGAGCAAGACGCTGGCTTCGTCGTAGCGGCCGCTGCGCCAGGCCATGCGGGCCTCCCGAAGTCGCAATCGCCAGGTGGGAAACATGAGGAGGGTTCAGGGTTCGGGGTTCAGGCGAGGGATATGTACCGCTTGCATTTCGATGCTGGGAATCGACTCTTGTCGTCCCCACGATAAAAAAAGAAAAAAGGGCCGGGAGTCATTGCCGTTCGGTGCAGAATGCGAAGGTGTGGTTGGGGCACAGACGCCTTCGTCGAACCAGCTGAAAGATGACTCCCGGTCCGCAGGGTGACTTCACAGTTATTACATTGCCGGACCATCTTGGTCCGCCCGTGTTGTGCCCCGCCAACATGGCCGGGCCATGGAGCATTACTCTCGCGTCAGGCTGGCGGTGACGACTTCCGCCTCGTCCTCCTCGCTGCCGAGGTGGAAGTACTCGGCCACCTGGTCGGTGATGTCCGACGTCGTGGCTTCGTCGAGAGGGATTTCCACTTCGACGTTCACGTCGGCGTGGGCCAGCTTGGCCGCCACGTCGAGCCGCGTGCGGATGTCGTTGATCAGCTCCTTGGCGCGGGCTAGCTGGCTGTCGTCGAACACGAATTCACTCGAGGCCTGAGCCACCTCCACCAGCTTCCGCTTGGCCTCGAGGTTATGCACGTCAACGTCCAGCTTGCGGCGCGCGTTCACCAGGGCGGCCAGCTTTTGCTGCGCCGCGTCGAGGTTCTTCTCGCGGGCGTCGCGCATTTGCTTCATGCTCGCAAGCGTGTCGTCCGACACCTTGAAGCGGTTGAAGCGGCGGGCCAGGTCCTGCTTCACCTCGTCGGCCGAATAACTGCGGCTGGCGTAACGGTAAACGCCCTTGTTTTTGCCGAGATCGGCTTGCAGACGCAGGATGTCGCTTTTCTCTTTCTCGGTCTTCTCTTCGCTGGCGTCGATCTGCTGGTTGAGCTGCTCCAGCGCGACCTCCTCCTTGGCGATCACGTGCATCGAGTGGCGAATTTCGGGCTCCAGGTCGCGGACCATCTGCCGGGCGCGGTCGATCTGGAACTCCACCGGCACGGCCCCTTCCACCGAGTCGGTCACGCGGTGATAGGTCGTGCCGACGTAGCTGGCGGCGTCGCGGCCGAGCAGCACCAGCGTGGTCACGCCCAGCCCAATGGCGAGTAACAAGGCTTTCTTGATCATGGATCGGCTCCTCAAAAAATGCGGGGACGTCACGACGGCTGCCGGAACAATGCTGGCAAGAAAAGACCGCACACGGCTGTCCCAAGACGAACGAAACGGACGATTACGCGTTTTGGACGGGCCCGAGTGGCGCCCGTCCATGAGGAATTTCGCCGCTGGCGGTGCAATCTTGGCAATTTGTGGGGCAGGCGACGGAAAAATTTTTGGCGGGGCGAATCACC
>DASXWB010000732.1:0-2923 GCA_036503915.1 Lacipirellulaceae bacterium
CTCGGTACTCATGCTACGCAGACTTCTTAACCTTTCCGGTTTCACCATAACCAAATGCTGCCATGTCACACTTGACCATGCCGTCATCCTACCGCGTGGCGCATGAAAAGAGCCACCGATGCCAATCGCGTATGGCTACGCCGTGAGCGGCGCACCAAGTAGCGTGGTTTGCACTCCTCGAATTTCTCACGCGGAGGCGCGGAGGGCGCGGAGGGAAAACCGCGCCTTTCGGGGAAGTGCGTGGACGGTTTTTGCGCATCCGTGATGGCGACTGGCGGCCTTTTTCGCCAAAGTTCGGCAAACGGCCTGAAAGATCGGGCCGGTCGCCGTGTGTTAATATGGTGGCTACGAGGCTCAGATGCAATTGACGGCGACGCCTGCCAATACGCGTGCCAGCTTGATTGCCCGGTTGTCCGACGGCGCGGATGTCGAGGCTTGGGATGAGTTCGTGCAGATTTACTTGCCGCTCTTGTATCGGATGGCGCGGCGCAAGGGTTTGCAGCACGCCGATGCCGAGGAGCTGGGGCAAGAAGTTTTGATGGCCGTGTCGCGGGCCGTGCACCGCTGGCAGCCGGATGCGGCGCGCGGGCGGTTTCGCGATTGGCTGTTTCGAATCGCGCGGAACTTCATCATCAATTTTCTCACGCGGCCCAAGTATCGAGTTGCCGGCAGCGGCAATAGCGATGTGATGCGAATGCTGCATGAAATTCCGGCGGACGGCGGCGCGCCGTCGGCGGTGTTTGATTTGGAGTATCGGCGCGAGGTATTTCGCTGGGCGGCGGCACGAGTCGAGTCGAGCGTGACGCCGACCACGTGGCAGGCGTTCTGGCAGACGAGCGTGGATGGCAAAACGGTGGCGGAAGTAGCGCGGCTGCTGAGGATGACGGCGGGGAGCATTTACATTGCCCGCAGCCGGGTGATGGCCAAGCTGCGCGAAGAGGCAAGCCGGTTTGAGGCCCTGAGTCAGTAACTCAAACTGCAAACAATTGAACCACCAAGGACAATAAGTGCACAAAGAAGAGAGAGATGAGGGATGATTAAGGGGGATTAAAGGTTGCCGAATCTTTCATCTCGCATTGCCCATCTGTGACCCTGCCTGTCTTCGTGTTCTTTGTGTTCTTCGTGGTTGTCGTCATTTTCACTTTGAGTGAGTAACTAAAGCGCGGTCTCCTCGTATTTCAGTGTGTAAGCGATGAGCGCTGATATCGAGAAATGTGGCGAAGTGCGGCTTGGCGCGTTGTTGGCCGAGGATGAGGCGAGTGATGCTTTTCGTATTGCCGCCGAGCACGTGGAATACTGCGCAGATTGCCAGCGCCGACTTGCGGCGCTGGCGGCCGACGAAAGCTGGTGGAGCGATGCGCACACGCTGTTGAGCGGCGAGTGCGAGCCGCGCTGGGAGCCGGACACGTCGCAGACCGACGTGTTTGCTGAGTCGACGGAGCACGCCGCCGAATCGATCCGCGACACGGTGCTGAGTTTGCTCGGGGCCCCGGGTCATCCGGAGATGCTGGGCCGGCTGGGGCGGTACGACATCGAACGCATGATCGGCAGCGGCGGCATGGGCGTCGTGCTCAAGGCGCACGACAGCGAGCTGAACCGGCCGATCGCCGTGAAGCTGCTCGCGCCGCACTTGGCGCATTTCGGCGCGGCGCGTGAACGATTTTCGCGCGAAGGCCGGGCGGCGGCAGCCGTGGTGCACGAGCACGTGGTGGCGATTTACAACGTGGAGTCGGGCGGGCCGGTGCCCTTTCTGGTAATGCAGTACGTGCCGGGCCGGTCGCTGCAGGCGCGCGTGGAGGAGGACGGCCCGCTGGGCGTTGAGGAGATATTGCGGATCGGCATGCAAGCGGCATCGGGCCTGGCGGCGGCGCATCGGCAGGGGCTGGTGCATCGCGACGTGAAGCCGTCAAACATTTTGCTCGAGAACCAGGTGGAGCGGGCGATCCTTACTGATTTTGGTCTGGCGCGTGCGATCGATGATGCGAGTCTCACGCAAACGGGAATCCTCGCCGGCACGCCGCATTACATGTCGCCCGAGCAGGCGACCGGCGGGCCGATCGATCACCGCAGCGATTTGTTCAGCCTGGGAGCGGTGCTGTATTTCATGGCGACCGGGCACCCGCCGTTTCGGGCCGCAGGCACGCTAGCCGTGCTGCACCGGATTTGCCGCGAGCGGCACCGGCCGGTTTTGGAGGTCAATCGCGACATGCCCGATGAGCTGTGCGACGTGATCGACAACTTGCTGGAGAAGAAACCGGGACGCCGGCCATCGTCGGCCGAGGACGTGCAGCAGCAGCTGTCGCAACTCTTGAGCCGCGCGCAGCAGCGCGGGCTGGGACGGCGGCGATGGCGCGCATGGCGCACGAGACGCGTGAAGCGCGCCGTAGCACTCGCGGCGGGATTGGTGTTGACGTTGGCCACGATCCTAGGCGTGATCGCGTGGTTGCTGTCGCCGCAGCCGCTGGAGGATTCGCAATGGAGGCGGCTCGAGCGCGACGTGGCGAGCGCATCGGCCGCGATGCGCGAAGCCGTCGGCAATACATCCGCTTCGTCGTACTACTTGCAGTCGGGCGACGATGTCTGGCAGCGGGAATTGGAAGCGCTCGATCGTGAGATCGCGGCGATGGAAACGGCAAACGGGCCAGTCAATCCGTAGTCGAAGTCGCAAGCCCTCGGTTGGTTTAGAAACATGGCCGAATTCTCACGAACTCGGCTGCAACACAAGGAGCAAATCTCGATGAAAACATTCGTGACGCTTTCGATCTGTGGCCTTGCGGCATTCGCGGCCAGCGGGCTGTGGGGCCAGGTCTTCGACGGCGAAGAGGACGGGCCGAGTGTCGAGGTATCGTTGGAACCCGACAATAAACCAGAACCCAAACGCCGCGAAAGGGAAATGATTGTCGAAGAGGGAGCCGGCTACGGC
>DASXWB010000733.1:0-12251 GCA_036503915.1 Lacipirellulaceae bacterium
ATGATGAGCGCGACAACTTCAGCGCCCCGATGGGCCTATTGGACTACGACCTGCGCTGGCACCTCGGCGATCGCTTCTCGATCCTCTCCGATGGCGCGGCCGACACCTTCGGAGAAGGCCTGCGCATGGTTTCAATCGGCATGCTGCTCAACCGCCCGGCGCGGGGCAACGCCTACGTTGGCTTCCGCACGATCGACGGACCGTTCCAGGCTCACGTCCTTTCCACCACGCTCAACTATCGCATGAGCCAGAAATGGATCGGCTCGGCCAGCGCGTCGATCGACTTCGGCGAGAGCGGCAATCTCGGGCAGGCCGTGTCCTTTACGCGGATCGGCGAATCGCTCATCGCCACGCTGGGCTTCAACGTCGACGAATCGAAAGACAACTTCGGCGTGAGCTTTTTGGTCGAGCCGCGGTTCCTGCCGACGCTCAGCGCGACGCGCCGCACGGGCATCGAAATCCCGCCGGTCGGGGCGTTTGGCCTCGAATAATCCGCGGATAGGACGACCCCATGTGAATTCCAGTTTAGTACGCTATAATCGCCGCTCCGCCGGCCGAATTGAATTCCGGCCCAACCAAGGATTTGGCCAATTCAGGAAGAACGAAGAATGCCGCCAACAACCGTCGATCTCAACGCCATCGCCAAGAAGAATCGGGATAACGTCAAGAAGACGCCAGACGAGGGCACGCTCGAATTCCTGGCCGTAAGGCAGTTCGTCCTCATCGGGCCCGGCCACAACCCGGATTACGTCAAGTTGGCGAAAGACGGCGGCGCCTACAAAGGAACGATTTCCGTCGACAAAGGATCGATGCTCGACAAGGGCACGTTTACAGTGACCGGCTTGAAGGCAAACCGCTCCGAATTCGAAGACATGATCAAGATGTTTTCGAAGAAGAAGGTGGTTTACAAGTAAAAGCGCGGCCCAGAAACAAATAAAGCCGCGAAGATGGTTCGCGGCTTGATGGCAAATGAAGCCCGGTCGCAAGTACGGCTAGGCTACGAACTCGTCCCGGCGTTGCAGGGCGTCGGCGTGCTGGATGTTTTCAGCATGCGCCGCAAGAAGCCTTCGGAGCGCTTGAGATGGATGCTGAGCGTGGGTTCGCCGTCGCCTTCCCAAACGACATCGATCACTTTGAACGACTCGCCAGCGTCTTCCAACTCCGCCAGAGCAACCGTTTCCCCGATTCTGGGAATTGACGACCAGCAACGAATCACCGGATCGTGGCCGTCAAGGCAAAAGTACATTGTGAACATCACGGACCTTCTTGGTACCGAGGCAGGCGAGAGCGACTTTGATTGACCACCAGGGTCCCGCCGCCGGCAGTCCGAGCCGCAAAGAAAAAGTATACCCCGTTCGGCGTCGCAAGGACAGCCGCCTACCAGGGCGACGGCCCCGTTGACCGCCGAACGGTACGGCAAAACGCCCTGCGCACCGCTAGCGAGATGCTTGCGCGCCCGGCCCGTTGGATACTCAATTGCAAACCTATCGCTTCCGCAGCATGCCAAGACCAGCCACGGCGAAGACCAGCAACATTGCGGTGCTTGGCTCCGGAATAGCGGCCATCAACTCGACCGCATTGAGGAACATTTGAGCGCCGTCGGCACTCAAGTCATAAATGCCAGCCGTCTCGGAACTGGTGTTGGACGGCTGCCCAGGGAACATCTGGTTGGAGGCTTCCCGGCTGCCACTTAAGAAGACGAGTCGCGGACCGCCAAGCGTATCGACCGGACTGGTTGCCAAGCTTGTACCGGTCGGAAAGAAAGCAATGATGGGGGCAGCAGTTGCCGGATCGCCAACCGGCGCCGTCGCTAACACTGTGCCGCCAGCTACGACGGGATTGGTGACAACCGAGATTCCGCGCTGCACAGTATTTGGTGCATGCGGAAGCGTTGCGATGCCAGCATAGTCATTGACCATCGTGTTGCTGCCGTCAAGCGTAATCCCTGCGAAGATCGGATTGCTGGGATCGTTCACCGTCAGTTTGATTGGTGCGGCTGTGTCCGGAATGGTCGTTCCCGAATAGAATCCCATCCGATTGTTCCGTAGGGGGTACCCGCCCATGCTGATAAGCGGTACGGTCAAGCCATTCCATGCCGCCGTTTCAGCGTCTTCCTCGTAGTGCCCGCTATTGACGGACCGACTTAGGATTACGAGATCATAACTAGCCAGCGAGCTGACATTCGGATCATCCTCTGTGGTCAGATACCGGGTTACCGTATGCCCGGCGGACCTGAGCAAGTCCGTATACCCTTTATCAGGTGCCGCAGTGAAGCCAAAGCTTGTTGCAGCGGCGGACGGTCCGTCACTCGGATCCGAATGAAAAGAGACCCACGCGATGTTCGCGGCAAAAGCCGGCACTGAAATAGATAGGACGACGAGGCAGCACAAAGCTGCGACAAACGATGATGTCGACTTCATTAGACAAATCCCCTGGCGCCAAGCAGAAAAGTTAAACCGTACAAAAGATAAGATTCCCGTGCGCCGCGCGGCGTGTGGGTAACCAAAAAACCGGAACGGCGTTACAGACCAGTCATGCTCCGCCGTTCACCTCCTCCCTCTCGATTGCCAATTTAACTGCGGCTACAACGTTTTGCAACGATTTTTCTCAATATTCTCTTAATGCTTTGCGGAGCCTTTCCGTGATGGTTTCGTCAGCTGCGACGTTGCCATAGGCTGCCACCCCGCAGGGCATAGGTTTCCTATTGCCACACCGGCCAGAGCCTTCCCCCGCTTTGCTCGATGCGCGCAAGCCTTGTCCCGTAAACGGTTTCGATCGTTTCGCGCGTGACGACCGCCGGCGTCGGACCGGCAGCGTGAAGGCGGCCGCCAGAGAGCACCAGCGTGTTATGGATGGCCGGAACAATTTCTTCGACGTGGTGCGTGACCAGGATCGTCGTGGGCGAGGCCTGATGGCGGTTTTCGGCTTGCGGATTGTCTTTGGCCTCCATCAGCCTCCCATGGAGCCACGCTAAAAACCGCTCACGGACACCGGGGTCCATGCCGGCACACGGCTCGTCGAGCACCAATAATAGCGGCCGGGCCATCCGCGCGCGGGCGATGAGCACCTGTTGCCGCTCGCCTTGCGAAAGAATGCCGAACGGCTTGTCGGCGAGCGATTCGCAGCCCAGGCGAGCCAACTCGTCGGCCGCATCGGCGAAGTCGGCATCGGTTGGCCCGTAGGACGGGAAACGCTTGAGGCCGATCTGAGCCAATCGGCCCGTGACGACCGTCTCCAGCCCGGTATCACTTGGCGGAATCTCGGCGATCATGCCAGAAGAAATCCAGCCGATGCTGCGCCGCAGCTCACTTAGATCGGATAGCTCCTGTCCCAAGCGCAGTACGCGCCCGCTGGTGGGCCACAGGTAGCCGCACACGATTCGCAGCAGCGTCGTCTTGCCCGATCCGTTCGGTCCCAGCACGGCCCAATGCTGCCCGCGCTCGATTCGCCAATCGATGTCCGCGAGAATGTCGACGCCCTGCTGGCGGTAGTCGACGCGTTCGCAAGTGATGAGCGCGGTCATAAACGACCTCGCCTACAAACTGCCCGGTATCAAGGTTAACGGATGGCCCTTGAATGTTCGGAACACTGAGAAATGCCTGTGATCGATCGTGAAAACAGACTCCATCTGCTCTCGCTCCGCAAGATGCATTAAGGATACGTCGGCCACATCAAAATCCTGATCCGCGTATCGGGTTAAAATCCCAGAAATACCGTCCACGTCGGATGCATCAAGTTGCAATAAACGTATCTTCCCTGTGCGAATCCGCGTAAGCAGTTTTTCGACCTTCTCAGCACGGCACTTCAGCAAGTAGGCGGCTTCGGTGATCACGGGCCATGATGAATAGAATGGACCGCGAACGTTTCTTGCTTCTGCGACACACGCACGATGATACTGGTCCCGCTTGCTGAGAAGTGCCACAAGCGGACCCGCGTCAACCAACGTGCCTCTAGTTTCCACTCTTGCCAAACCCTTCCATGTATTTCGGGTTGGTGCTTAAGTCGGGAGGCGCATCCTTGATGCAACCGATAAGGCCGACCTCATCGAGAATATCATAGAGCGTGGGTTCGGTCGCATCGGTCTCGGGGCGATCTTTGGCAACTTTCTCGATTGAAAGGGAAACAACCTCCTGATCCTCAAGGTCCAAGGGCGTGAGAGGTTTGAGAACCCCATGATCGTAAATGGCTGTCACATGTTGAGACATATCGCTATTCTACTCCGAATTCAGCAGGAGCGTCCAAAATCGTTGGCCTTCACGCCTTCACTACTTCGGCAATCGCCTCGCACAGCGGGCCGACGTTTTGCTCCGTGATGCCGGCCACGTTGATGCGCCCCGAACCGACAATGTAGATCGCGTACTTCGTCTTTAGGGCTTCAACTTGCGGCGGCGTCAGGCCGGAGAATGAAAACATGCCGCGCTGGCGGGTGATGAACGAGTAGTCGCCGGGCACCCCCTTGGACTTGAGCGTACGCACCAGGAGCTCGCGCATGCCGTTGATGCGGCCGCGCATTTCGCCAACCTCGCGCTCCCAAATTTTGCGAAGCTCGGCATCGCCGAGCACCGTGGTGACCAGCTCGGCGCCGTGGGCAGGTGGATTGGAGTAATTCGCGCGGATCACCGCCTTCACCTGGCTCTGCACGCGATCGGCAGACTGGCGGTCCTGTGCAATGACGGTCAGAGCGCCGACGCGCTCGCAATACAACCCAAAATTCTTTGAAAATGAGCTGCAAACGATCAGCTCTGCGCCAGGCCGCGTGAAGGTGTGCAAGCCGGCGGCGTCCTCCTTTATTCCGTCGGCGAAGCCCTGGTACGCAAAGTCCAAGAGCGGCAACAGGCCGCGGCCGTAAATCGCGTCAGCCAGCTTCTGCCACTGCTCGGGCGTCGGATCGATCCCCGTTGGGTTATGGCAACATCCGTGCAGCAGCACGACGTCGCCCGCCGGCATTTTTTCGATGGCGGCCAGTGCTTCCTCGAACGCCAGCGCGTTGCGCTTGGCGTCGAAATACGGAAACGTCTTGGTGGGCACGCCGGCCGCCGCGAAGATCTGCGGGTGGTTCGGCCAGGTGGGCTGCGTGAGCCAAACCGTGGCCTTGGGCAGCTGTTGATGGATCAAGTCGGCGGCCACGCGCAGCGCGCCGGTGCCGCCAGGCGTATGCGAAGTGGCGGCTCGGCCCGACGTTTGCGCGTCATGCCGGTCGCCGAACATCAGCCGCTGCACGGCGGCCGCGTAGGCCGGCGAGCCGGGAATCGGCAGGTACGACATCGACTTCTGCCGCTCGAGCACAATCCGCCCCGCCTGCCGCACCGACTCCAGAATCGGCGTCCTGCCGCTGGCGTCCTGATACACGCCGACGCTGAGGTTGATCTTGTTCGGATTCGGATCGGTGCGAAACGCCTCCGTGAGGCCGAGAATCGGGTCGCTGGGCGCAGGCTCAATTTTCTCAAACATGATCGTCTTTGACTGGATAGGGCAAAAGGAAAATCTCTCGCAAAGGCGCTAAGGCGCAAAGAAATGGATGAGGGCTGAGCGGTCGCCGTAACCGAACCGACACTCCATCCTTCAACTCTCATCTCTCATCCGTCCACCTTTGCGCCTTGGCGCCTTTGCGAGAGACATTTTGTGTAGATTCACCTAGCTTGACTACCGCTGCGCATCCGTGGGACAATGATAAGTGTGAGCCGGTTCGGTTCCTAGAGGATGGAGCCGGCCCGCTGATTTTCGCCGGGCCATTTAGCGCTTCGAGAGGGGGCGGCTTACTCCAACGACGCGCCGAGGCACGCCTCGCCGCTAAATGGCTTCCCTATGGCCTCACGACGCATCGGTGTCTGGTTTATTGGCGTACGGGGCGGTGTCGCAGCGACCGCCACATTGGGCCTTTGCGCTCTGCAGCGGCAACTCGCCGGCACGTGGGGACTGGTGAGCGAATTGCCGCAGTTTGCGCGGCTCGGTTTCGCCGACTGGGACAGTTTTGTCGTCGGCGGCCATGAAATTCGCGATGGCTCGATCGTCGATTCGCTCCAGCGCCTTCAATCCGACAGTCGCGTCCTCGATCGAGCGTTGATCGACCAATGCCGGCCGGACCTCGACGCCGTCGATTCTCGCATCCGCTCCGGCAGCCTGGCTAACTGCGGCGCCACCATCGGCAGTCTCGCTGCCCCGGCGATGCGCGAGGGGACCAGCGAAACGGCACGGCAAACAATCGACCGCCTGCAGAATGATCTTCGCGAGTTTCAGGCAAAGACGGAGGCCGAGCGCGTCGTCGTTGTCAACCTGGCGTCGACCGAGCCGGCGGGCGATTACAGCGCGCTCGCGCAAGACTGGGAAACATTGTCGCGTGACCTGGAAGGCTCGACTCTCCAGAAGCTGCCCGCCAGCTCGCTGTACGCCATCGCGGCCCTGGATCTTGGGATGGCCTACATCAATTTCACGCCGTCGCTCGGCTCCGCGCCGCAGGCCATCCAGGATTTGGCCGAGCTGCGCCGCACGTGCCACGCCGGACAGGACGGCAAAACCGGTGAAACCTTGCTCAAAAGCGTGCTCGCGCCGATGTTTGCCGCTCGCAACCTCGAGGTGCTCAGCTGGGTCGGCCATAATATCTTCGGCAATCTCGACGGCCAGGTGCTCGACGACCCGGCCAACAAGGCGGCCAAGATCAAAAGCAAAGACGAACTGCTCCGCCGGATTCTCAACTATGAACCGCAAACGCTGGTGTCCATCGAGTACATTCGCAGCCTGGGCGACTGGAAAACGGCCTGGGACCACATTCATTTTCGCGGCTTCTTGGGAACGCCGATGACCCTGCAATTCACCTGGCAGGGTTGCGACTCGCTGCTGGCCGCGCCCTTGGTGCTCGACCTGATGCGATTCGTGGAGCTGTCGCATCGCAGCGGCGAGGTCGGCGTGCTCGCGCATCTTGGAAGTTTTTTCAAACGGCCGCTGGGGCTCGCGGAACACGGTTTTTCCCGGCAATTCTCGCTACTTTGCGAATGGGCCGAGCGGCGAGCGACGTAGTATTTTCAGATACGGCGCGGGCGAAGGGTCTCTGGGGCAATGCCCCAGTGCGCTGAACTGCTGGGGCGATGCCCCGGGCACGCCGCACATCGTCAGACGATGGCGCGGTCGCCAGCCGCGCCGCGACGATGATCGTCATTGATGTTCGAAGACGTCGCTCCATGGCGAACGGTTCGTCGCGCGTGTCGATTGGCGAGCTCTCAAAAATCTTTCTCCTCAAGTCGATTTTTCTGTGATTCGACTTGACGCGCCCCGTCGATACTTGGTTCAATGCGCGCGCGAGATGCATGCAAGTTGTGTTGTTTGACAATCGCCTGACGACAATCGCCGCCAGAAGCAGCCGTTCGCGAACCTGGCGGCCATTGTCTTTCGTTTGAGATGTCTTTCCCCGGATGTCAGCGCCCCGGCGGATAGACCAATGGTGTGACGGGCGCTGCTACGGAAGGAGCCACATCCGATGGCTAAAAAGCGAAGGGCCGCCAAGAAGTCGACTAAGAAACGCACCTCCAAGAAGAGAGGGGCCAAGAAGTCGACCAAGAAGCGGTCGAGCAAGAAGCGTAGCGCCAAGAAGCGCTCAAGCAAAAAGCGCTCCACGAAGAGGCGCGGGACCAAGCGTCCGCCGACCGCGGCGCCGACACTGCCGGCCGCCTTCTAGTTTGGCGATCTCGTTGCGCGGGTCTCTGATCCTGCATCGTTGTGCGAGGGTCTCGCGACCCCGCACGGCACGCTGTGCGCAGGTCACCCGATCCCGCACCATTCTTGCAACAGCGACGAAAAACCGGCTGGCCGCTGCGAAACGCATACGGCCAGCCGGTTTGTTTTTTGAGTGGTAAGGGTTCAGGGTTTAGGGTTCAGAGCCGAGAATTGGCCTCGCGTGCAACCTGGTCACCCTGTCCGATATTTCGAGTGACAGTTATCTTACAGCCATTCTCAAACCCCGAACCCTGAACCCTGAACGCTTCCTTGTCCCCCTCTTCGTCTGAAACAAGGTTACCCGATTCTTCGGCGCCCTCCGGCGGATTCGGCGATCTCGGCCTCTCCGATACGATGCTTGCGGCGCTGGCGCGCGCCGCGTACCTCGAGCCCACACCGGTGCAAGCGGGGATTATTCCCAAGGCACTCTCAGGCGAGGACGTGTTAGGCCAGGCGCGCACCGGCACCGGCAAGACCGCCGCCTTTGCCATCCCGATCCTGGAGCATATTCGCCACGGACGAAAATCCGGCTCACCGCAAGCGCTCGTGCTCGTGCCCACGCGCGAGCTGGCCGTTCAAGTCCGCGATGAATTCGAAAAGCTCGCCCACGGACGGCGCGTGAGCTGCGTGCCGATTTACGGCGGCAAGCCAATCAAAGGCCAGATCGCCAAGTTGCGGCAAGGCGCCGACGTGGTCGTCGGTACGCCCGGGCGCATGCTCGATCACTTGGGCCGCGGCTCACTGAATTTGCAGTCGGTGCAAATCGTCGTGCTCGACGAGGCCGACCGCATGCTCGACATCGGTTTCCGGCCCGACATCGAAAAAATTCTGCGCCGCTGTCCCAAAGAGCGGCAAACCCTGCTCCTCAGCGCCACCGTCGCGCCGCCGGTGGAGCGCCTCGCGCGCACCTACATGCGCGACCCCGAAGTGATGGACTTTTCGCCCAAGTCGAAGGGCGTCGAAACCATCGACCAGTTCTATTTCACCGTCGATCACGAGCGAAAATTCGACTTGCTCGTGCGTCTCTTGGAACGCGACCAGCCGGAGCAGGCCATCGTCTTCTGCCGCACGAAGCGCGGCACCGAGCGTATCTACCGCCGGCTCGCCAAGCACTTCCCCGCCACCGACATGATGCACGGCGACATGGTGCAGGGTGCCCGTGACCGCGTGATGAGGAAATTTCGGGACGGCGACGTGCGCATCCTCGTGGCCACGGATGTGGTGGGCCGCGGCATCGACGTCACCCGCATCTCGCACATCATCAATTACGACATCCCGCAATCGAGCGACGACTACGTGCACCGGGTGGGCCGCACCGGCCGCATGGGCCGCGAGGGCATCGCCTACACGTTCGTCACCACGGAGGAAGGCGGTGAGCTGACTCGGATCGAAATACTCATCAACCGGCTACTCAAGCGCGACGAAATCGAAGGCTTCGCCGCGGTGGCAACGGTCGCGCCGCTCCCCGACTTAGCGCTCGATGCGGCATCACGCGGCGAGCCGTCGACTGCCGCGCCAAGCGAAGAGCCGCCTCCTCCGCAACCGCCCCGCCCCGCGCCACCCGGCCGCCGGCCGGTGAAGCGCCATCGCCGGGCATTGTAGTGGCTTATCTCCAGGAATGCCGTTCGCTCTGTCGCCATGTCGGCAATATACTGCCTTAGTGGTGGATTCAGCTATCAAAGCGTTTTTGTTCGATTTGTCACAGACGATGACCGAGCTGGTTTTGCGACGATCGTCAGGCGAGCGCCAATTAGCAGCCTTCTCGGGCGTATTTGTCTGGTCCGTCGTGACGTGGAGGCATCATCATGCCGGTTGATATCGAAGCTTTAGGAATCGATCGACTCAGTGTGAGCGAGCGGCTGGAATTGATTGACTGGATCTGGGACAGCCTTCCGCAACAAGTCGAGCCCACCGACGTGCCCTCATGGCACCTCGCCGAGTTGGCAAGGCGGCGGGCGGAAGCTGAAGCCAATCCGGGAAATGGCAAACCCTGGCGCGAAGTATTAGATCAGCTTGGAACGCGCCCATGACCCTTCCGGTCATTCTGCGGCCAGAGGCCGAAGCCGACGTCCGGGAGATCTATCAGTACTTGGACGAAGTGAGAATTGGACTTGGCGAACAATTCTCCAGCCGGCTGCGAGAAGTGCTCCAGCAGATCGAATCGATGCCGGAGATCTTTGGAGTTGTCTGGCGAGATGTTCGAGCGGTTCGACTGCGCAAGTTCCAGTACGTCGTCTACTATGTCGTATTCACCGAGCGTGTTGAAGTGCTGGCCGTTATGCACGGGGCGCGTCATGAGTCAAGTTGGCAATCGCGTGCCTAGTGCGAGATCTATACACTGCCAAAATCATTGACGGCGATGATGTGCGGATGATTCACCCGGGCCAGCATCCGGGCCGATCTTTTCACGAGCCCGGTGCTTCGGCCGCTTGCGGTGACTCTACCGGCGCCATCTGGGCACGCATGCTTTCGTACAACCGATTGGCGTCGCGGACTCCCAGCCAGGCAAACGCGGCTCCGGCGACGATCCACGCGATGAGAACCGCCGTGGGTGAGCCAATCGTTTGCCAGAATCGCGCGTTTCGCGCGTCCCGTACAAGCTGAATTCTCCAAAACGCGTACCACGCCAGCATGCCGATGCCCGCGACCAGTATCGACCACGAAAGAAGATTAGTCGTTCTGCGAAAGGCAACATTTGGTTCGACCCCACGTTCGTAGACGAACCACGGGATCGGCCAGCCGACGTGAGGCCACGCGGATGGTCGGCCCGAATCGTAGCCTCCGCCGCCGCGCAGAGTGAGGAACATTGCGAGACACCCGATGTGGACCACAAGTAGCACGCAGAGCACACCGCGCGTGAACCAGCGATCGCGCTCGGCCCACCACTCGTCCCAAGCTCGGCCCAGCGTGCCGCGCTGCTTCTCAGAGATCGGTCCGGCCGGTGCGGCTTCAATCGGTTTTGGCTCGGGCAGGGCCTTCGCGTCGGACAGCGGCAAGAAATGGCTATTCCGCCATAGCCAGACGAATGCCGCGATGTCGAGCGCCAGCCACAAGAGTACAAGGAGGAGGCTCATCGCGTCCGGGATCAAGAGTGGGTACTTGTCCGCGACAAGCGTGGCGATCTCCTCTTGCGTAAAGCCTTCGGCGATGAGTAGCTCGGGGTTGGTGCGGGCAACCGCGCTGATTGGCCCGACGAACCATGGAACGAACGTTAGATGCACGATGAACATCAACAAACCAAATCCAATTCCGAGTCCGAGACCGATTTTGATCCAACGCGGCCCGTCATGCCGCAGGCCGCGCAACTTGACTCCACCAACGGCCGCCACGACGACGAAAATAAGCGCGCAAAGTCCACCGACAACGTCGACGATGTGATCGAGGGCCAATTCAACATGATCGCCGCCCAGTGACGACATGAGGCCGAGGAACCCAAGCCACATCACGAGAATCCACAACACTGGCCTGACGACGATCGCGTAGACCGTAATCCACCTGGCGGCCACGGGCAGCCGTGGATTCATCAATAGATAATCCTCGAATATGGTTTTCGAAGACGCATCGCCGTATGGTGCAAGTTCGTCGCGGCGAGGCCCGAAAAATTCAAGGTCGGTTTTGACGTGGCCGGACTGCTCCTGCGGCCGTGGCCGGTGAAATGCCGCCTTGACGTCGCTGCGCGACAGGACCACAAGTACCCAAAGGCCAATTGGCGCCCCGACCAAATCGGCTGGCCCGATCGCCAGCGTGCCAAATGAAAGCCCGACAAGTTTGAAGAGAAGCACGGCAATCGGCAGCACGGCCGCGAACATTGCCAGCCGGTACCCTTCCAGACGCTTCATGCGGAAGCCGGCCAGGGCCACGATTGTTCCCACAACTAACGGAATGACGCCAAAACTGATCTGGAAAATCGTGCGCTGCGTGGCGCTCATGTCTCGGATGATCGGGATCCAGAACGCCAGCGGAATCGTCACCCAGGAAATAATGCCGGTGATGATCAGCCCCCAAGCCGGGTTCAGGACCAAGCCGGCGATGTCAGGTGGCGATTTGGTTGGCAAAGAGTCGTTTGCATTCGGCGCATCGCGCTTCGCCAAGGCTAAACGAATGCGGGCCATATTCAATAGGACCAAGACGACCAGCGGATAAATGATTTCCGACGCACAAAGGAACAACATTCCGATGACGGCAGAACTAATCATCACGCGTTCGTCGGCGTCGAATGGCGCGCTCACTTCGCGGGCCAAGCTTCCCATCGATGCCACATAAATCGGCCAGGACGCTATGCCCCAGGTAAGCTGGACTACAGCGTACGTTAGAGCCAAAGTTCTCCCCCAACGCCGCCCCAGCAACAGTCCAATTCCGGATGCCAACAGCAAGCACGCCAAACCTCCGTAAATCCAGGGGTCGACGGCCGTGTAAATCTTGCCCCATTCGCGAAACGCTTGATTGCTTGCTAGCCATTCTTCGTCCGGCTCCACGTCGGCGAACATCAATCCAACGCCGACGCCAGTAAGCGTCAACAGGCCGAGCAACAGCTGGAGAATGCC
>DASXWB010000734.1:0-6741 GCA_036503915.1 Lacipirellulaceae bacterium
TTCTCCGGCTGCGAGACCGTACACTCGGGATCGAGAATCGCGACCTGAAAGGCGGCTTTGCGATCGCCGCAAGCCATCTTCATGTGGGTTTGCTCGTCGGCGATGAGGGCGTACGACTGGGCTTCGCTGCCCGTGCCCGCGGTCGTGGGCACGCCGATGGATGGCAGCATGGGCTTGGCGGCTTTGCCGAAGCCGTGGTAGTCGCGCATGTTGCCGCCGTTGGTGAGCAGGAAGTTGATCCCCTTGGCACAGTCCATCGAGCTGCCGCCGCCGAGGCCGACGATGTGATCCGGTTTGAAATCGCGGGCGACCGCCAAGCCCGCTTCGACGTGATCGGTCGTTGGATTTTCGCCCACTCCGTCGAACACAGTCACGGCGAGGCCGAAACGCTGAAGCGAATCGACGCCTCGCTGCGTGTGGCCGGCTGCGACGATGCCCCGATCACTGACCACCAGCACGCGCTTCGCGGCCAATGCCGAAGCGATCGGCCCCAGTTCGTCGATCTTGCCGGCGCCAAAAACGATGCGAGTCGAGCAGTGAAAGTCGAATGGGAGCATGGCATGGCTTGGGAGCGAAGAAAGGCGCGTATGAACTCCCTCCTTCTTGGGAGGGAATCCTTGGCATCTACTCACGCGACCTGCAGCGCCCGATTGCGGTACAGGAAATCGACCAGATTTCCTTCGTGGGGTTGGAGCCAGTTGAGCTTGGTGGTGGGAATGGGGCCGAGGTTTAGGCGGTCGATGTTGGTGGCATTGGTGGCCGCATCGCGGAACGCTTCATCGTTGGTAATCACTGTGCCGACTAGCGTTGGACCGATACACCGCAGCATCTCGGCCTGCGGGCAAGCGACCACCGAGGCGAAGGGGAACATGTACTCCTTATGTGCAGCGGGCGATTCGGCCGATTCGCAATGCAGGATCGTGGGACGTAAATAACTCGCGCGCTGCTGCTCGACGAGCCGTGGCCCATATTTTGCCGTGACGTGCGTCACGCCATCGCCCTTCATGTCTTGTTCGATCTGCTGCCAAACTGCCGTGCCCATGCCCGGCACGGTGAATGCGGCCAAGCCAGCTTGCGGACTATCCGGCGGCAGCGCTTCGATCGGGCCGAGGCGTTCGGCCAGCGCATCGGCGATTTCACGCGTGTGGCGCGATGCCCAGATGCCGGAGCAGTTGATGCAGCCGCGACCGCTGTTAAGGTAGATGCTTTCCACCATGAGGTCCAAATAGTCGCGCCAGCGGTCAACGACATCATCGCCGAGGAGGATTTTTGAGAAGCCAGGACCATGAGCCTGTACTTTGGGATTGCCGCGGTAGCGCTCCACCGTCGGCGTGCCGCCGAAGATCATGGAGCGGTCGCAGGATTCAAGCACAGCAGCGCCGGCCTCGGCCTCGCCCGGATAAAGTGAGAACGCCTCGCGCGGCACACCGGCCTCGGTAAACGCGGCGAAGATCCGATACGGCGTCCACGGCTCCTGTGGGCCGGGCTTCAAGACGAGGCCTAATTGCAATGGGATGGCGGGCAGCCACAGTGTGTGCACGCCGGGCGAGTTCGACGGCAGCACGGCCGCGAGCACGGGCGACTGCAGCTGGTAGCTCACAGTGACGCCGCGGCCTTCCTCGCCGTAGCCGCGCGCCAGGATTTCGAGATTCAACCCGCGCGTGAGGCAGTCCAAAATCTTCTCCATGTTCTTCAAAACGAACGAGTTCTTGGCCATGTTGGCCCGGCACATGTGCTCGGGCAGACCCGTGCTGGCCGACTGCTGATGCACGAAATCGGCCGGCGATTGTTGGCCGTCGCCCATCGGCAGCGTGCCGTGCTCATAGAGATCGGCCGCTTTGCCAAGAATCGCAATGAGTTCGCGCGCCGGGATGCGGCGCAGCGCTTCGCGCGCCTTTTGCGCTTGGCGCATGTCGCGCTTGATGATGCCGCCGCCGGCCTGGCAAACCTTCGCGATTGGCTCACCCGTGGCAAAATGATTAACGTCGGCCACCTCGAGCGACTCGTATGGCTGGCCCCAGCGGATGACGGGAAGTTTTAGCATGGCGACCGATCCTGCTATGCAGTTGCCGAATGTTGTGGTGTTTCGACTTCCACCCAAGTGCACAACTCCTCAACGGAATCATCGCCAACAGAGAATTCCACCGTGGAGGACGGCGTTGGCGGCGCCTCACCAGACTGCTGCATCAATTCCAAGTGCATCTCAATTGCCTCGGCAATCATTTGTCGAGCGTGCTCAACAGTCGTACCGGTTGCTATGCAGCCGGGTAAATCGGGTACGTCAACACTATAGCCGGTTCCAGTTCGACGAATCATGACTAGATATCGCACGTAATCATTCCTATGGGTTCGATCCAGCTTGTTTCAAGATGGATGCGGCAGTCTTCGGATGTAGTTCGTCGCCGGGCTTGCCAGCAATCGTAACGGTACCTCGTTTGACGGAATGCTTAAACTGCCGATGGCTGCCACGCTGTCGCGCGAGATACCAGCCATCATCCTTCAGCCGGCGAAGAATCTCGCGAACCTTCATGGAATCATTGCCGGTCTATTTCAGTATACGCCGACCGTGGTCGCCTCGGCCAAGCGGCGGAACGGGCGTGTCCCGCTGATGCCGTCCCATGGAAATTGTTCGCAGGGCGGCTCGCGCTCGCCTTCATCGCGTTCCAAGAAGCCCGGCATGAAGAACTCCTTGGTGAGCGTCGTGAGCCTCGCGCGGCCGGTTTCGCCGTATCCGACGACGCGGTCGGTGTCGTCGAAATCGACGACTTCCACAACCGCCCGCGGCTGCGGCGCGTAGTAGCTAATCTTGTAACCCTCGGCGGCCGTCACTGGTTTCGAGCAGGCCAGGCCCATGAGCGTGTTTCCGTAGGTGGGCGTCATGTAAATACCGCTGACCTCGGGCGGGCCGCCGAATAGCTCTTCGATGCAGAATCGAGTCCACTGCGGCGTGAACTCGGTGCCACCGGAGAAAATCCCCGTAATGCCGGTCTCGCGCAGGCTGCCGCCGCGCTCTTCCAGCGCTAGACATAGCGCCTCGATAAGCTTCGGCGTGCCGAACATGCACTTGATCTCATGGCCCGCGCCAAGAATCGTGAGTGCCTGGTCGATGCAATGGTTCTTGTATGCCTCGAGATGCTCCATCCAGCCTTTCTTGATGAGCTTGATGACCCAGCGCGGATCAAGATCGATGCAAAAGCAAATGCCGCCGCGGTGCTGGGCCAGGTGCTCGACCGCCAGCCGCAGTCGGCGGGGGCCCGAGGGACCGAGCATCAGCCAATTGCAGCCGAGCGGAAAATGTTTCTCGGGCAGAGTTTCGCTGAACAGCGAGTAGTCGATGCGAAAATCCTCCACGGCGATGCGGCTTTTCGGCACGCCGGTCGTGCCGCCCGTTTCGAAGACGTAAACGGGCCGCCCGGCCAGGCCCTTGGGCACCCACCGCCGCACCGGCCCGCCGCGGAGCCAGTCATCCTCGAAGGACGGGAACTTCTTGAGGTCGGCGAAACATTTTACCTCCGCGAGAGGATCGAATTTGAGTCGTTTCTTGAAATCGAGCCAGAAGGGACAGCCAGTCGATTCGTGAAAATGCCAGGCCAATGTTTCGACGACATGCGCATCAAGCAACTCGCGCGCCTTGCGAACGGAATCATCAGCGAGAGTGTTCATGGCTTTTCAAGTAAATGACAAACTATGTCGAAATCCTGCTGATTCTAGCTTATCAGCAGAACGCCTCAGGGGACATAGGCCGCGTTGTGCTACTGATCCGCATCATCAGCGACCCGCGCAGCGAAACGGCCTCGCGGAGCGAGGCCGTCTTTATACAAACGCACGGATGTTGCGCTACTCAACTCTGCTGGGAATTGGCCGGGTTGGGCACACTGCTCAACTGTGCCAAAACCTGGATCACTCCATTGAGGTGGGCCAACCGTGGCCCGTAGCGATCGATGAACTCGTTAAGCATGAATTCGCCTTCGACCATGTCGGCGCTTGTGTCGTTAATCTCCTCAGTGATGCGGTCGAGATATTCAATCTGCACTCGCGTGAGCGCTTCCGCCGCCTCGCGACACGCGCTGGCGAGCGCCGGATGCGCATTGCGCCAATGATTCAATTCGTTGGCCCGCTGCTTTTGATTCGCCGCCAGTGTGCTAGTCAGCTCCTCGAGCAACTCGTTCGTGCGGTCCTGCGATGCCAGGATTTCGCGGAGCAACTCCGTCTGTTCCTCGCGCGGCGAGAGCAGCGCCTGGCTGCGCGTGGCACTGGACACGTCCAGTTGGGAAAACAGAGGCGGCGTCGGACGACCGGTGGTTGTCATGACCAATTGGTTCCTTTATTGATTGATCCAAATCTTCGAGTTTGAATGGTGTGACGCGTGTTTTCGCTAAGTCACTTGGAGTGGAGGACGTTAAATTACTTTCATCTCGCCGCGCACTGATAGCCGGCGAACCGAATGTACCCATGCCCCGCTTCCGAGCAACACGACAGGCATGCTAACGCGGCCGCGGATGAAAACGCTTGCTGTGCACGGCATGCATTGGAAGGTAGGCACAAACCGCAGGGAAGTCCCTCCACGTATTCCAGTAGTTTAACGCAAGCTTTAGAGCGATTCCAGAATCTGACCGAGTTTTCTGGAATTTGTTCGTTTGCGGGCAATCACGCCGATGTCGCACTGACCGGCGGAATAACCAACGAATCGCCTCTTCTAACTCCCGGCGCAGCGCGTCTAAAGTCGTCTCGAACCTAGTCCCGATGGATTCTGTACTTGAAAAAAACCCGTTGCCGCTCACGTCAACAGCTTCCTAATTTAACTGGTCGCATTTATTCGCAATTCTCTCGCTCGAGCAACTCATGATGCACCCAAACCCTGAAGAGCAAACAGTTTTCGGTTACCTGTCAGCATTGCATTCGCCGGAGCATGGATACTTCGGCGGCTATCTGCTCGTGTCCGCGCTGGGCCGGCCCTTGGAGTTTCATTGCACCGCACCTGTTCGACCAAGCCGGGCACAGGAAATCCTGTACGGTCCAACGCTGCCGTCCTACCTCGTCGGCGAGCAAATCGGCAGCACGTTATTGGCCGCCGCCCAGCTCATGCCTGGCTTGATTCTCACCGATCATGTTGAAGCCATTGGCGCGCTACGACCGCCGGCCGTGCCGCTGGTATTGGTGCTGTCGCGGCAGGCGAGCGACGACGCCGGAACCTTGAACGAAGGACTCCAAGACGATCGTGCTAGCACCCACACGTGTGAACCAGTGAGCAGCGCAAATCAATTTTGGTCCAAGCCTTTTGCGGCACTCAATTACCAGCTCAGACACGCGTCCGGCTCCGAGTCACAGCGCGCCGAGATTGTCGCACTTCTCGCGAAACTCGCCGAGCGAGTGGATCTCGCCGAACCATTCGGGCGCATCCACGAAGCCATTCGCGAGGCCCAGCGAATCGGCGGACACGCCAGCGATGAACGCGGACAGGCGGCGTGAGAAAAAGACGCGCCGGATGCGCGCCGGGACGTTGTTCAAGATGTGGCAATTCGAATTGACGAACGATGGCTCGCCAAGTCGCGACTTAGATAGTCTATCGATTGTTCCGCTCGTCTGCAGCCCGATCAACGTGAGTCTCGCTCCAGCCGGCGTTGTGTCGTGGCAATTGAACAACCCGCGGTTGCGAACCATTGGATGTGTGTTTGAGCGGGGAGCGCGGAGCAAGGAGCGGGGAGGCGACAGCCGGAAGAAAATTCCAAAGCCCGCCGAGAAGAGAACGGATATGGAGACTCCGTGCTCATTGCTCTCAGCTCCCCGCTACACCCGTGTCCGTCCGCCGCGCGATCTGGTGAAGCTCGAGGATCGGTTGCGGCTGTTGCTCGAGCCGCCACTGGAAACGCTGCTCACGTCGCGCGGGCTGCGATTTGCATTTCCGCCATTCGGATACCAGCTCGATGGAGTCGCATTTTTGTATCCGAGAGGGGAGGCGGTTTTGGCCGACGAAATGGGACTCGGCAAGACAATGCAAGCCGTAACGGCCATCCGTCTGCTGGCCCACCAGGGCCAGCTTCGCCGCGTGCTCTTGGTGTGTCCTAAGCCGCTGGTCACGAATTGGCAGCGCGAGTTTGCAATCTGGGCGCCCGAATTGCCAATTGCCGTCGTCGAGGGCGGTCCCGAACGACGGCAGTTCTTTTGGCGCGAAGCAAGCCAGCTAGTCACGATCACCAACTACGAGGCGCTCGTTCGCGACCGCGCGCAAGTTTGCGATCCGGACAATCATTATGACCTGGTGCTGCTTGACGAGTCGCAGCGCATCAAAAACATCGCCAGCACGACGAACGAAGTTGTTCGTGCCATCCCCCGCGGCCGGAGTTGGGCGCTTACCGGAACCCCCATCGAAAACAGCACGGACGATCTGGTAGGGATCTTCGAATTCGTAGCTCCGGGCCTCGTGAATGGACAATTGAAACCGAAGGCGATCGGCCGGGCCGTCGCCGACCACGTGCTGCGCCGCACCAAGGACCAGGTGCTAAGCGATTTGCCGCCCAAACTGTTCCGCGAAGCCGAGCTCGATTTATCACCGGAGCAAGCCGAGTCATACGCACGGGCTGAGGATGAGGGCGTTGTTCGCCTCCGCAACCTGAAGCACGAGCTTACAATTCAACACGTGTTCGAGCTGGTTTTGCGCCTCAAACAAATTTGCAATTTCGATCCGACAACCGGGGCCAGCAGCAAGCTGGAGCGGCTCGAAGCCGACTTGGCGGAATGCGC
>DASXWB010000735.1:0-3153 GCA_036503915.1 Lacipirellulaceae bacterium
AACAAATCGCACGCAAAGGCGCTAAGGCGCAAAGGATGAGAGATAAGGGATGAAGGATGAAAGATGACGGATGAAGGATTCGCAGTTTATTGTTCATCCCTCATCCTTCATCTCTCATCGTTGGTCGTCCTTCCTTTGCGCCTTCGCGCCTTTGCGTGAGCCCTCATCCCGTTCTCCGAAATGGATCCAGAACAGCAGCGAATCCAGGAAGACCTGCGCGGCCTGCTCAAGGGCGAGGTTCGCTGCGACGAGCTTTTCGCTCAGCTATACGCCAGCGACGCGAGCATCTATGAACTTCGGCCACTCGGCGTGGTGCGGCCGCGCACGCTCGAGGATGTCATTGCCACCGTGCGCTACGCGGCGGAAAACAGCCTGCCGATTCACGCCCGCGGGGCGGGCACAGGCCTGGCGGGGGAATCACTCGGGCGCGGCATCATTCTGGATTTCTCACGCTATTTCCGCCGCATTGTGGCCGACGAAGGCGACCGGGTGCGCGTGCAGTCCGGTGTCGTGCTGGCGGCGTTAAACCGCAACCTCGCGCGAACCGGCCGGCTGTTCGGACCCGACCCCGCCATGCGCAGCGTCACTACCATGGGCAGCGTCGTGGCCATCGACGCCGCTGGCAGCCACTGGCCGCGCTACGGCTCGGCCCGCCGACATGTCACCGAACTGCAAATCGTTTTGGCGACCGGTGAAGTGCTTCGCGTCGGTCGCCATGCCATCGACGAGCCATCGCCGAGCGGGAATGGCACAAACGGCTCGCCGCCGGATGCGGCGGGCCGATTGCCGGAACTGGTTCGTTCCGTCGGCGGGCTGATCGAGCGGCATGCGGCCACAATCGCCAAGTATCAGCCGCAAAGTCTCGTCAACCGCAGCGGCTATTGCCTCCACGGCGTGCTCAAAGGCGGCGAGCTGGACCTCGCCAAACTGCTCGTGGGAAGCGAAGGCACGCTCGCACTAGTCACGGAGGCGACGCTCTCAGTCGACCGGCTGCCAGCTCATCGCGGCTGCGTGCTGCTGCTCTTCGACAGCCTGGACAAGGCCGCCAACGCCGCCCTCGAAATTGCCCGCAAGCGCCCCGCAGCCTGCGATTTGATGGACCGCCGGCACATCAACCTCGCGCGAGAAACCGACATCCGCTACGAGCTATTGATTCCGGGAGAAGCGGAGGCCGTGTTGCTCGTCGAGCATCATGCCGTCACTCGCGACGAGCTGCAAGCCAAATTGGACGACATCGTCGAGCTGGCGCAATACAAAACCGGACTGGCGGCTGCCGCCCACGTGGCCGACGATGAGGCTGACTTCCAGTTGTATTGGGGATTGGGACAACGCTTCGTGCCCACGCTGCATCGCATGCAGGGTTCGACGCGACCTGTGCCCGGCATCGAGGACATCGCTGTGCCGCTGGCCGCGCTGCCAGTCTTCCTGCGACATCTGCAAGATACACTCAAACGGCTGCAGGTGACCGCCTCGGTGTTCGGCCATGCCGCGCAGGGCCAGCTGCACATCCGGCCGTTTCTCAACATGGCCGACCCGGATGATGCGCGCAAGCTCGAATCACTAGCCGGCGAGCTCTACGAGAAGGTCTTCCTGCTGCGCGGGACGATCAGCGGTGAACATGGCGACGGCCTCAGCCGCACGCCCTTCCTCGCGCGGCAGTACGGCCCGCTCGTGAACGTGTTCCGCGAGCTGAAGCAGATCTTCGATCCGGCCGGCCTCTTGAACCCCGGGAAGATTGTGCCCGTCACGCCGACGCGCATGCTGCAAAACTTGCGGCCCGCCGATATAGGATTGACGCAGGCTGAAGTTCCTCATGAGGCAGCCGCATCGCCGGCGCAAAATGGCCAGCCGCAGCGCCCGCTCGAGCTGCAGCTCAATTGGAAGCCGGAAGAAATGGCTATTGCCGCCCGGATGTGTAACGGCTGCGGCGTTTGCCGGGCCACTTCGCACGAAGTGCGGATGTGCCCAATTTTCCATATGAATCCGCGCGAGGAGGCCTCGCCGCGAGCCAAGGCGAACATGATTCGCGGGCTGGTTTCCGGCAACCTGCCCGCCGACATTCTCTTGCAAGACGCCTGCAAAGAGGTGGCCGACCTGTGCGTTCACTGCCACAGTTGCCGCCTGGAATGCCCGGCCAATGTCGACATCCCGAAGCTGATGCTGGAAGCCAAGGCGGCATACGTTCGCACCAACGGGTTGAAATTGCACGACTGGCTGCTGACGCGCATCGACACGCTCGCCGCACTCGCCGGCCGGCTTCCCGGCATATCCAATTGGGCGCTTTCCAACCGGCAAGCTCGCTGGCTCCTGGAGAAGGTCGCTGGAATTGCACAGGGCCGCAAGCTGCCGCGGCTCGCGCGCCGCAATTTTTTGCAGCAGTCTGCCTTGCGGCGGCTGCATTTCCCGCATCGCACCGCCGGCGAAAAGGTCGTCTACTTTGTCGACACCTACGCCAACCATTTCGACACACAGCTTGCAGTCGCCCTCCTGGCCGTGCTGCGCCACAATCGCGTCGGCGTGTTCGTGCCGCGCGATCAGCTCGAGGCCGGCATGCCGATGATCGCCCAAGGCGCCGTTGAGGCAGCCCGCGCCATCGCGGCCCGCAACGTCGCCATGCTGGCCGAGACCGTCCGGCAAGGCTATACGATTGTGGCCACGGAGCCCTCGGCCGTGCTCGCGCTGACGCACGAGTATCCGATCCTGCTCGATGATGATGAGGACGCACTCACGGTCGCCCATCACACTCAGGAAGCGTGCCATTACCTGTGGCAGCTGCACCAGCGCGGCGGGCTGAATCTCAACTTCCAGACTCAGCAGATTTCGGTCGGCTACCACGTGCCCTGCCACCTGCGGGCAATCGGCGTGGGCGCGCCCGCCGAGAATCTGTTGCGGCTCGTGCCGGGCCTGCGCGTGAATCGCTTGGAACGGGGCTGCAGCGGCGCCGCTGGCCTGTGGGGCGTGAAGCGAGATAATTACCGGGCCAGCCTGCGGGCCGGCCTCGAATTAATCTCCACCATCCGCCATGGAGATTTTCAAATCGGCATGACCGAATGCAGCACGTGCAGAATGCAAATGGAGCAAAGCTCCACCAAGCCAACCGTTCATCCGATCAAGCTGCTCGCCCTTGCCTATGGCCTGATGCCGGAAATTGCC
>DASXWB010000736.1:0-1988 GCA_036503915.1 Lacipirellulaceae bacterium
GATCCGGCGACGATGGCCGGAGTCGATGGCGTGCCGCAGTTCGATCAACGCGGCGCGCCGTTTGTGCGTGTGTTTGATGGCGAGTCGCCGCGTGATGTGGTAATTGACATCGGTGCGTTCGAGTTGCAGCCGATGCCGGCCGCGTTCTTCGGCGATTACAACCAGGATGGGAATGTCGACGCGGCGGACTATGTCGTGTGGCGCAACTTGCTCGGCGCCAGCGGCGTGCTGGCTTATTCCGGCGCAGATGGTAATGGCGACGGCGTTGTGGATGACGAGGATTACGGCGTTTGGCGGGCGAATTTTGGACGGACAGTTGAAGCAGGGGGCATGGAGCTCGGAGCAGGTAGTGGGAATGCAATGGCGGTGGCGGAGCCGGTGGCGCAAAGCGATGCAGCGGCAGCCGGTGCCCGCGTTTCGTTTGAACCCGCTCCTAGCCCTTCTCTAAAAGGGAAGGGGACATCGCGGATGTTACAACTTGCAGCGCAGCGCGAGAGTGCGCTTGCGGCATGGCTGGCGCCGGGAGAACGCGACCCAGGGGCGGAGAATATTGATGTGATCGGAACGCTTCGCTTAATGCGAGACGAAGCAATGTGCGAATCACGCTTCCACGATGCGCTCGACGAGGCGTTTGCAATATGTGGTGCCGGGCACGTTCTGTCGCCCATTTAGGGCTTTGTGGCGCCGGGTGCCACTGGCTCTGCCGGTGCGTTGTGCTTTCAAAATCGGTCGAGGGATCCGGCTGGCAAACCGTGAATGAACGGCAGCCGCGGCAG
Source organism: Lacipirellulaceae bacterium (assembly GCA_036503915.1). Taxonomy (GTDB): domain Bacteria; phylum Planctomycetota; class Planctomycetia; order Pirellulales; family Lacipirellulaceae; genus JABDGM01. The sequence continues at coordinate 777 of DASXWB010000736.1, forward strand.
TTTTTGTCGAGGCGGGTCGAGCAAGTACCAGCTTGCACTCGACCACTTCCAGCGGGCGGTCCGTGTCACCAATCGGCGGCAAGTACCACCCCTGACATGCCCAGCGTACTGGTTACGCGATCGCCGCTGGGCGCTTTCGACTCGTCTTTGTCTTGATCTCGATCTCGCGCCCAAGGCGGTACAGATACTTCCCAAGCAAGTCAGCCGTCATGCGGGAAATCTTGCCGTTGATGAGTTCACTCACTCGCGGTTGCGGCACGTCGAGCAGCCGTTCCAGTTGCCGTGGCGTCAGCTTTCGCTTCCTCACGACTTTCATGATTTCTAGACGGAGCTGCGTCTTCATCTCCAGAATCGCAGCCTCTTCCGCGCTGAAACCCAGGTCGTCAACACATTTGTCTTAACCACGGATTTCACGGATAACACGGACATTTCTAAATCCGTGCCCATCCGTGTTATTCGTGGTAAGTGAATGGCAACACGTTGGCCACTTGTTTTCGGCCACTAACTGTGCTAATGTACACTTCACGTTGTGTGAAGCTATCAGCCGCCTGCGGTGAGCTTGCCGAACCGTCAGCCGGCTGATGCAGCCGACCCCGCTTATGCTGCGCGCCGACTGCCTGCCCTGAGCCTGCGGAAGGGGAGCTGGATGCCGGGTGTGTCCAAATCGCATCAGGTGGCCAAAAGTATGTGGGGGGAATTTTGGACATCTGATGCGCCAGCCCCGAAGTTCCTGACGAATTTCGCCCCACCTGGAGATAATTTTGCACCACCCCCGGGGCGAAACTCCGATCGTTTCGCCCCACCACTGCTCACGAACTTGCCGCCAGCAAACGACTTGCAACAACCAGGTGGGGCGAAATTGGCCGAGTTTCGCCCCACGAGAAAAAGAAAAAAATTTCGCTGGGGCAAAAATCAAAAACCCATCCCCAAGCCGCTCCGCGTTTCAACCGGGCGCACGACCAATGCAATCCACCTGCATCAAACGAAGGCGCTCAAAAATATGGGGGGAGTTTTGAGCGCCTTCGCCGTTTCCCGACAGAAATGCACACAAACGCAAGCCGACGCCGCTGCCAGGCTGCCGTTATTTGCACATCGACGACTGGCCGCGCCTCCATCGCCGCGGTGGGTGACGCTGCCGCCGAGCCGGGACGATTTCCCGTCGCCGTTCGGGGCCGCATTCGTGGCGCAGCGTAAGTTCAAGCTGCGAACCAT
>DASXWB010000737.1:0-15497 GCA_036503915.1 Lacipirellulaceae bacterium
GGGGCGCAATCCTTGGTGCTGCGCCAGCGCGTGTTCCATCAAATCGGTGTTGTAGTAATAGCCGTAGCGTTGCTGATATTGGCCTGTAAGCAGCCCTGCACGAGTTGGGCTGCAGAGCGGCGCTGCGGCATAGCCTTGCCGGGCGACGACGCTGCGCGCCGCCAGCGCATCGATGTTCGGCGTTTGATAGGCTGTTGGGTGGTTATATAGCGCGGCGTTAAAGCCAAAGCCCTCGTTCGTTGCGTCATCGGTCAGAATGACGACGATGTTGGGGCGCGTCGATTGAGCGACCACCAGCGAAGGCGCGCCCACCATTGGCGCTAAGGCGACAATCAAGAGGAGTCGGCGCGCAGGCCTTCCAACCGGCCTGCGTGGAACGATGCGTTGGTTCATGCTGCGTAACTCAGAAGCGTTTCGCCACGGCGTGATTGGTGAAGCGCAGCATCCGCGATAAGACAAATCCCAGCCGCCTGCTGCCCCCTCAAAGTACACCGTCCATTTTAAGTGGTTCGAGAAGCGCGTCTAGTGAAATCGCTCGCTTTTCGACGAAAGGCGCGCAGGAAGACAAAATGACGCGCGAAAATAGATGGCAGTTTACGTTGCAGAACGGTTAGAAGTCGGCCTGACTGACGGCCGAATAAGCCCGACTAAATGCCGTCGAACGAAGCTACGGGTCAGGCGAGTAACTATCGAGCCCCGGCCGCGCCACTCGTGGGAAGTCCTAACTTGGGCAGGGGCGTAGTTGGAGGCAGCGCGGCTTCGCTTGGCGCGGCCGGCAGTTTCACCGTGAACGAAGTGCCGACGCCCATGGTGCTTTCGACGCGGATCTTGCCTTGATGGGCTTCGATGATTTCACGGCAAGCGGCCAGGCCGACCCCCGTGCCGCCTTTGCCGCTGGCATCTGGTCCTTGCTTGGTTGTGAAGTAGCGGTCGAAGATGCGCGGCAACACATCGGCCGGTATGCCGCTGCCCGTGTCGCGCACGGTGAGGTCGACCGTGTCGGCTGCCGTATCGGGCGCGATGCGGATGAATACGCGCCCGCCGCGAGGCATCGCCTGCCGCGCGTTCGTCAACAAATTGAAGAGAACCTGTTGAATCTCGCTGCCGCAGACCAGGGCGGGCGGGGCCGGCTCAGTTCGCAACTCCACTTGGACGCGGTACTTCTGCATCTCGCGCTCCAGGAGCACGAGCGATTGGTTGACAAGCGTCGCCAGATCGGTGGCAATGCGCTCGTGGCCGCGGTTGCGCGCAAAGCCGAGCACGCTGTTGGTGATTTTCTCGGCCCGATTTGCAGCCGCAAGTATCTTCGTAAGCGCCTTGTCCCGAGACGGTTCGTCTTTATATCGCAGGCCGAGCTTCGCATAGTTGATGATCGTCGTCAGAATGTTGTTGAATTCGTGCGTCGTCGTGCTGACAAGCTCACCAAGCGCGGCCATTCGCCTTATACGGCGCAGTTCGTCTTCGAGGAGCTCACACCGACGCTCGAGAGGGATATCGCCGTTTGTCATGGTCAGCCAAGCTTGTTGATGTGAGCAAAGCGGCTGCATTAGGTCGCGAGCTATCTCCCAGCGGGTGATAGCTCCCCTACAGCCTCCATACTTTGCGCCCGCCGCCGGAGCGTCGCCATTTGCCCGGAAGAAACTACTTAACTCGTTGCCGTTTATCTCTTTGCGCTCCACGAGTTGTATCGACGAACTCGGCTGGCCGACTGAAAGCGCAGCGACTAGAATCCGCGGCCTCGCATTGGTAGGTCCGGCGAGCCGAGCCGGACCATGCTAGCGCTGCGGCAAGTTGCGAATGGCCAGACAGTTTAAGTTACTGCGAGCAATGAGTTGACTTGCAGATCTTGGTGTCGCTCGGCTCGCGGCACCTACCGGGAGGCAAGGATGCACACGGTGGAGCTATTGCAGGAAGCAATGGAAGCGGCGCGACTGCTAGGCTACGAAGTCCGTCAGGACTGGCTCGGCGGCGACGGCGGCGGCCATTGCATCGTTCGTGGCCGCAAGTGGCTGCTCTTGGACGTGGCCCAGACGGCAGAGGAGCAGCTCACTGTAGTGACCGATGCTCTGCGCGGGGAGAGCGGGGCAGCGCATGTCGTGAAATCGCGAGAGCTTGCTCAGCGGCTTGACGTTCGCAGCGTGGCGTGAGGTGCGGCAGGTGTTAGTCGGATTCTGACATCGGACACCTGACACCTATCAACTCAAACGCGAATCGTCTTCTTGTGCGCCCCTGTCCCGCCACGCTACACTCACGCCGGAGGTAGCACCCATGACCCGCGTGCTGTATTTGATCTACGGCGTCGTCGCCTATCTGCTTTTTCTTGCGGCGATAGTGTACGGCATCGGTTTCGTAGGCGACCTTGACATTGTGCCCAAGGGCATCAACGACGGGCCTCCAACGACGATCACTGCCGCGCTTGTCGTCAACATATTGCTACTGCTGCTCTTTGCGGTGCAGCACAATGTGATGGCACGTCCGTGGTTCAAAGACTGGTGGACGCGATTCGTACCGCGCGCGATCGAGCGTAGCACCTATGTTGCGGCGGCCAGCTTGATCTTGCTGCTATTGTATTGGCAGTGGCGGCCAATTCCGGAAATAGTCTGGGATATTGAGAATGTGAACGGCCGCCGTGTCTTGTGGGGAGTTTATTTCGCCGGCTGGGCCATGGTGTTGTTCAGCAGCTTTGTGATCGATCACTTCGAGCTGTTTGGTCTGAAGCAAGTCTGGCGGCATTACAACGGGCAAGAGCACGGCAGCGGCCCATTCAGCGAGCGGTCGCTATACCGCTGGGTGCGCCACCCGCTGATGCTTGGTTTTATCGTCGCCTTCTGGGCTGCGCCGACGATGACCTTGGGCAGGCTTTTGTTCGCACTGGTGACAACGTTATGGATTCTTATCGCCATCCAAATCGAAGAACGCGATCTGGCGCGGTTCCTGGGCGAGCCGTACCGCGATTACCGAGAGCGAACTCCCATGCTAATTCCGCTGACGCGCAAACGGCTTCGCGATGCGACCGCGGAAATTCCGGGTGGCACGCCCTGAGCTCGGCGAAGAGCGTGGTCGCGGTCCTCCACGCCCTTTCGGGCGTGCCGCCTTGCTCGAGAGCTAGCGATAAAGGCCGTGTGCGGCGATGTAGTCGGCGACGGCTTGCGGCACCAAGCCGTCGAGCGTCTCACCGGCCGCGGTGCGGCGGCGGATTTCCGAGCTGCTGACGTCCATCGGCCGCATGGCGATTTGTAGCGGCTGACATTCTGCCGGACAAATCTCTTGGATTGCGGTTAGCTCGGGCAATCGTTCGCCAACGCGGCCAACGACCAGCGGCGTCGCCAGGCGAAAAATCTCCGCGGGCTCCTTCCAGTTTGGCACGTCACGCAGTGCATCGGCGCCCATGAGGAAAAAGAGCTTCGCTTCAGGGAGTTCTTCGTGGATCTGGCGCAGCGTGTCGACGGTGTAGCTGTAGCCGCCGCGATCAATTTCCAGGGTGCAAACGCGCCAGTTGAGTTGCGGATTGAGGCCGGATTCCTGCCGGGAGCGGGGGCGGCCCGGCTCGCTTGAATCGGTTGCGAAGGATTCGATTGCGAAGCGCAGCATTTCGATGCGGTCTTCGTCGCTGGCTTGGGGGCCGCCGTGTTTGAGAGGCTGGATCGCCGTGGGCGTGAACCAGACTTCGTCGAGCATGGCCTCCTCGCGGCAAGCGCGGGCGAGTTCCAAATGTCCGCAGTGCACGGGATCGAAGCTGCCGCCGAAAATGCCTAGCCTGGTGGTCGGGGGCCGGGGGCTGGGGGCTGGGGTGCTCATCGCGGTACGATAACATTGTGCCCCTGGTCGCCCCAGGCCCCAATCCCTGGCCCATAGTCCCCCACATGTCGCAACAGCAGTCACTTTTCGATACGGCGCCGCCCACGTGGGAACTCGACGACGCGGCCGAACAGCTAGTGGCGACGGTCGTGCTTCCGGGCGGGCCGATGGGCGAGTTCGATTACGCGGTGCCGGCCGGCATGGTCGCCGGAACACGCCCGGACCGCATCGTTGAACCGGGCCGTCGCGTGCGCGTTCCGCTGGGCCGATCGAATCGCAGCCTCGTGGGATATTGCGTCGCTGTGGGCACGAAGGCGATCGGAAGCCGCCGCTTGAAAGCGGTGGCCAGCGTGGTCGACCGTCAGCCGATCCTGTCGCTGTCAATGCTGCGACTAACGCGCTGGATGGCCGACTATTACTTGTGCCCTTGGGGCCAGGTGCTGGAGGCGGTTGTGCCGGCCGGCGTGCGCTACGAGGCCGGCACGCGCGTGGTGCGCTTGCTGCAGGCCGCACCCAAAGCAGGCGCACGAATGGGCGAGCTGAAACTGCCGGCGAAGCAAGCCGATGTGCTGAGAATCCTCGCGGCCAGCGACCGGCCGATATCCGTGAAGGAACTCGTCGCGCGTGCCGGTTGTACCATCGCGCCCATCAACCAGCTGCGCAAGAAGGGGCTCGTTATTGAAACGGTCGAGCGGTTGGGCGCTGAGCGCGACGAGAAAACGGAATATCCGCGCCAGCCGGCGCACGATCTGAACGACGATCAGCTAAAAGCTCTCGGCGCAATTCGCGAGGCGCTTCATGCCGCTTCGCATCGCACAATTTTGATTCACGGTGTGACTGGCAGCGGCAAGACGGAAGTTTATATCCAAGCGATTCAGGAAGTCGTTCGCTTTGGTCGGCAGGCGATATTGCTGGTGCCCGAAATCAGCCTCACGCCGCAAACGGTGGCCAGGTTTCGCGCGCGGTTCGACCGCGTGGCCGTGCTGCACAGCCACATGAGCGACGTGGAGCGTCACGCTCATTGGCGGCGGATCGCGCGGGGTGAAATCGAAGTGGTCGTCGGCGCTCGCAGCGCAATATTTGCGCCGACGCCCCATTTGGGGCTCATCGTGCTTGATGAGGAGCACGAAACGACCTTCAAACAGGAAACGGCGCCGCGCTATCATGCACGGGACGTGGCGTTGCGGCGTGCGGTAGAGCAAAATGTTCCGCTGATTTTGGCCAGCGCCACGCCATCGCTGGAAAGCTGGCACCGCGCGCAGCGCGGCGAATATCAGCTCGTTGAAATGCCGCGGCGAGTTTTGAACTTGCCGATGCCGGCCGTGCGCACAATCGACCTGCGCGATGAAGTGCACAGCAAATTCTCGCGCGGCGCGATCAGCCGGCCGCTGCATCGGGCCATGGACGAAGCGCTGCGCGACGGCGGACAGGTGATTCTCTTGTTGAACCGGCGCGGCCACTCGACGCACATTCAGTGCCCGGCCTGCGGCCATGCGTCGCGCTGTCCACAATGCGATCTGGCCCTCACGTTTCATCGGCAGGAAAGCATCGCGGTCTGCCATTACTGCGATTACCGCGCTGCCGCCCCCACGACCTGCCCGGCCTGTAATTTCGCCGGGCTGCGCTTCAGCGGCCTGGGCACTCAGAAGTTGGAAGCGGAAGTGCGGGCGCGATTTCCTGATTATGCGTGCCTGCGGATGGATGCCGACAGCATGCGCGCGCACGGCAGCCACGAGACGGCTCTTGCTGCGTTCCGCGACGGCCACGTGCGAATCCTGTTGGGCACGCAAATGATTGCCAAGGGTTTGGACTTTCCCAACGTAACGCTCGTGGGCGTCGTGAATGCCGACACGGCGCTGCACTTGCCCGATTTTCGCGCCGCGGAGCGCACGTTTCAACTCGTGACGCAAGTGGCGGGCCGCACGGGGCGCGGGCCGCAAGGAGGCCGCGTGTTGGTGCAAACGCTTTGTCCGGATGCGCCCGCAATCATGGCCGCCGTGCGCCATGACCTACCGGCGTTTGCGGCTCAAGAGTTGGCGCATCGCGGGCCGCTCGGGTATCCGCCATTCACGTCGATGGTGCGCATTGTCGTCCGTGGCGAAGCAGAGCGCATGGCGAAGGCTCTGGCCGAGGAGATTGCTCGGCGGCTGCAATCGGGCACGGAATCGGGAGCGACCGCGATACGAATCCTCGGCCCGGCGCCGGCGCCGATCTCGCGGCTTCGCGGCAACTATCGCTTCCAAATTCAACTTCAGTCGACCGATGGCGAGTTCCTTCGCCAGCGCGTGCACGCGGCAACTGCCGATCTGAAAGCGCCAGACCGCGCCGGTTGGATCGTCGATGTCGATCCTCTCGACATGATGTAGTAGGGAGCGGAGAGCCAGGAGCGAGCGGTGAGCAGAGGGTGGAGAGCACGGAGGGCGGAACGCGTACTTCTAAGCCTAGTCATTCCTTTCACTCCCCGGTCCCCGCTCTCTGCTCCGTCCTTCCCTGGGTGCTCCCCGCTCCCCGCTGCATTGCACTTGGTACCATTGCTCAGAAGCCCCTACAATTAAAAGCATGTCCTACCGGACCTTCAAACGTGTGCTGGGCGAAACGAGCCTGGAGCGCAAGTGCCGCTGGTGGTTTGGCTTGTCGCTGGTTGTGCTATTGACGATCAGTTTCACATGGTACGGTCGGCGGACCGACAAGCTGGTCGATGACCGGATCAAAACGCTTAGCGAGGAGCTGTGGCGCGCTGGTTGGCAGAAGCTGCATCTTGAGAACCTCGCGGAGTATGAAAAGCTGTTGTCTGAGGTCGGAGAGCAGGCCGCGCCGGCTGACCAGTCCGATAAGGGTTCCAGCATCTATGAACGACTGGCCGCCAGCAGCAAAGAACTTGGGCGCGACTTTGATTGGCACGCCTTACTTCCTCCGACGGCCAAGCTGCAGCCCGGATATCGCCCCGAGGTTTACTTCCCAGACGAGGAAGAGCGGCGGCTGATTGAGCAATACGGCTGGTTCAGTGGAACCGCTGTGCCGGAAGATGCGCCGGAAGGCTGGAAGCCGCGCAAATCGTTTAGCCGCTCGAATCGGATCGATGATCGTCAGGTATATCAGTATTATCAGCCGATGGTCGCAAGCGCGTCATGCGTTCATTGCCACAGGTTTCTGGGAGCGGCGCCGAACCCGGCGCTACAAAAAGACGACGTGATGGCGGTCGTACGCGTGACGATCAATGACCAGGAGACAGTCGACGCGCTGGTAAAGAATCGAGCCATCTTGTGGGCGGTGGCCATCGCCGTCGGATTTCTCTCGATGTTTTCGCTATGGGCCGTGGTGCGGTATGTGATCGTCAAGCCGGTGACCCACCTTCGCGACGTGGCCAACGCCGTACGCGAGGGCGACGTCGAGCAGCGGGCCGTGATTCGCACGGGCGATGAGTTCGAGGAGCTGGCCGCGGCGTTCAACCGCATGTTGCGGCAACTTTTGAGCCAGCAAAGCGAGCTGCGCCACGTCAACGACGAACTTGACGACCGGCTCGACGATCTGGCCCAGGCCAACATGAAGCTCTACGAGATGAACCGCCTGAAGAGCGATTTTTTGGCCACGGTGAGCCACGAGCTGCGCACGCCTCTGAACAGCATCCTCGGCTTCAGCGACGTCTTGAGCGGCATCGACGCGCTGGACGACAAGCAGAAGCGCTACGTGGGCAATATTCAGCGCTCCGGGCGCATGCTGCTGGAAATGATCAACGACATCCTGGACCTGGCGAAGATGGAAAGCGGCAAAATGGAGGTGCGGCTGAGCGAATTTCGCATCAGCGCCTTGGTTGCGGCGCAATGCGACATGGCCCGGCCGCTGGCGGAGAAGAAAAACATTGACCTGGATTGCGGCGCGTCACCAAGCTTGCCACCATTGCGGCAGGATCCGGCGAAGGTGCAGCAAATCCTCAATAACTTGCTTTCCAATGCGATCAAGTTCACGCCCGACGGCGGCCGGATCATGGTCGATGCCCAGCGCGATGACCAAGGCGACCTGCGACTGACCGTGGCCGACACGGGCATCGGAATCAGCGTCGACGACCAGCAACTTGTGTTCGAGAAGTTCCGCCAGGCAACCGGCGCGCTGCCCGATGGCGATGCGATGACGCGCGAGTATTCCGGAACAGGGCTGGGGCTTTCGATTGTGCGCGAGCTGTGCCGACTTTTGGGGGGCGACGTTTCGCTGGAAAGCGAGCTGGGCAAGGGCAGCACGTTCACTGTCCGGCTCCCATGGCGGCTCGAAGAAACGCCGCGGCTCGATACGCAGCTGCGCGAAGACTTGGAAGTCCTGACGCGAACCGCGCCGGTGATTGCCGCGCCGGCAGAAACCATCGCGGGCGTCCAAAGCCAGGGATCTGGAGTGTGATCCGATTTCGGATTGCGGATTGTTTGGTTTCAATCCGAAATCCGCACTCCGCAATCCGAAATCTAACCTGAGCCGTCTCGCGCGTTGGCCAATCAATCCTTACCCACCGTCGAGCTTTACACGGATGGCGCGTGCAGCGGCAATCCGGGACCGGGCGGCTGGGCTTTTCTGCTTCGGCATCCGGCATCTGGCAAGAAGCTCGTGAAATCCGGCGGCGAACCGGTCACCACAAACAACAAGATGGAGCTCACGGCGGTCGTTCGCGGGCTGGAGGCTCTCAAAAGCCGCAGCGGCGTCGAGCTGTTCACCGACAGCGTCTACGTCGGCAAGGGCATCAGCGAATGGCTGCCCAAATGGAAGGCCAACGGCTGGCGCCGCAAAGAGAAGAACAAGCTCGTGCCAATAGCCAACGAGGATTTGTGGCGCGAGCTCGACCAGTTGCTGGCCAAGCACCGGGTGAAATACACGCGCGTCGCCGGCCACAGTGGCCACGAGGAAAACGATCTCGTCGACCAACTCGCTGTCGCCGCGTATCAGCGATATTTGTAGCGCACGCACGGGGAGGATTTGGCGTCGGCCACAACGCCGAATGTACGGCCGCCACGGCTGGCACTTCAAACATCTCCCGGCGCCATCTCAGCCGCCGTAGAATAACGGGCATGAGCGGCACGTCATTCCACGCTCGTCAACAAGCATCCAATCCGCGCCAACCCACGCCGGCCGAGGTTCTGGCCACGCACGTGGAATTCGTTCGCGGCGTCGGGCCACAGCGGGCCGCGCTGCTCCAGCGGCTGGATATTCGCACGGCCGGCGATCTCGTCTTTTTCTTTCCTCGCGATTACCAGGACCTCACCGACCGGCGCCAGATCGCCGACCTCGAAGAAGGGCAGCTGCAAACCGTACGCGGCGAGGTCGTGGAGATCGACGCGCGCAGCAGCGGTTTCGGGAAAAGTGTTGTCGGCGTTTTGTTGCGGCAGGGCAACGACTACCTGCGGGCAATCTGGTTCAACCAGCCGTTCATGCGCGAGAAGTTTCGCCAAGGGCAGCATGTGCTCATGTCGGCAACTCCGCGGTTTCGCGGCGGACGCTGGGAAATGCCGCACCCGCGCGTCACCTGGCTCGACGGCGCAGAAGATCAGCCGGAGATGCGGCTCTTGCCGCTTTACCCTCTCACGGAAGGTCTTACGCAGTACCAGATGCGGCGGATGGTTAGCGGGGCGCTTGAACAGTGCGCTCCCGTGCTTGAGGAAGTGTTCTCCGAAGCGCTGCTCCAGCAATACGATCTGATGCCGCTTGCCGAGGCCCTGCCAGCGATTCATTCGCCGCGCGATGCCGACCAGCTGGAGCGCGCCCGGCGGCGGTTTGTTTTCCAAGAGTTGCTTGTGCTGCAGCTGGCCGTGGTAGCTCGACGCTGGCAGCATCGGGTGGGCTTCCGGGCGCCTCGAATGGAGGCGACGCCCGACGTTGACGCGCGAATCGAGCGGCTATTTCCCTTCGAGCTGACGGCCGGCCAGAGGGCCGCGATCCGCGACGTTGCCGCTGACATGGCAAGTGAAACGCCGATGAACCGGCTCCTGCAGGGTGACGTGGGCAGCGGCAAGACGGTCGTCGCCGTGTACGCCATGCTGCTGTGTGTTGCCCGCGGCTTTCAGGCAGCCCTCATGGCACCGACCGAAATTCTGGCCCGGCAGCATGCCGAGACGCTTGGCGGCCTGTTGCGAGCCAGCCGCGTGCGGCACTTGCTGCTGGTAGGCGGTCTAACGGCGAAACAGCGTGAATCGGCGCTTGCCGAGATTGCCGCCGGGCGGATCGACCTTGTGATTGGCACGCACGCGGTCGTGCAGCGCGATGTTCAGTTCGCCAAGTTGGGACTGGTGGTGATCGACGAGCAGCACAAATTCGGCGTGCGGCAGCGGGCCGCTTTGCGGCAGGACGAACGTTCGCCCCATTACCTCGTGATGACGGCGACTCCCATACCGCGCACGGTGAGCATGGCGCTGTTCGGCGACTTGGACGTGACGACGCTGCGCGAAATGCCGCCGGGCCGGCAAGAGGTTCGCACGTACATCGTGGAGCAGTCCGACCAGGCGCGTTGGTGGCATTTCGTGCGCGACAAGCTTCGCGCCGGCCGGCAAGCGTATGTCGTCGCCCCCTTGGTGGATGAGTCGCAATCCGTGGCGGCGGCCAGCGTCGCTGCGGCATTTGAGCGCCTTACCAACGGTGAGCTTGCCGACTTTCGTGTCGGCGTAATCCACGGCCGGATGACGCCGGCGGAAAAAGCACAAGCGATGATCGATTTTCGCGGTGGACGCACGCAGGTGCTCGTCTCCACGAGTGTGATCGAAGTTGGCGTCGATGTGCCAAACGCGTGCATCATGGTGATTGATTCGGCCGAGCGGTTTGGACTGGCCCAATTGCATCAACTGCGCGGGCGAGTCGGACGAGGCAAGCTAGCTGGATTTTGCGGCGTACTCGCCCACGACGACCTCTCGCCGCAGGCCCGCGCGCGGCTCGAGGCGTTCGCCAACACGGCAGACGGGTTCCAGCTTGCCGAAATGGATTTTGAGCTGCGTGGGCCGGGAGATCTTTTTGGAACTGAGCAGCACGGATTGCCTCCTCTGCGCGTGGCCGACCTGCGGCGGGAGCGTTCGGCTCTGGGCGAGGCCCGCGCAGCGGCGCAGCAGTTATTCGCCCTTGATCCCGGCCTGAAGCTTCCAGAGCACTCGCGCCTTCGCCGCCAGATGCTTGTGCGCTACGGCAATGTTCTGGAGTTAGCCGACGTAGGCTAGCTATCTCTCGGCGACGCCAGATAACACTGATCCCAAACGCTCAGCGGCCCTAAGCTCGGCCATAGATTGAGTTTACGGCCGCGAGCCATGTCTGGCGGGCGATTAAGCTTTCCGCCTCCGCGTCCATTTTTTCGCGTTTGCCAACCTATTTCTTCTTACTGGTTCCTTGCATAATGAGAGTCTTCGTTTATCCTGGAGGACTGGAGACGCTTTAGCCTTGCCGGGGCATCTGCGTGGGGCGACGGCGCGCTTGCGCTCTCGGGCCTTTGCACTCAATCGGCAGTGAATCGACAACATTGATAACCGGCGTCGACGACGCCACACCCTTAGGAGAGGAGAGCTAATGTTCGTAGCAAAAAGCGTGTGGGGGACTCATTGCGCGCCCAGCATCTCGAGAATTGCTGCGGCACGATCGTTGACTTTTCTCTCGATAATTCTTGCAGCCGCCCTCGGCGGGCTGCCCTACGCCGCGTTTGGCGCGCCGATCAGTTACGGCTCGTTTACCGGCACTACGGTCGACTACAACAACGTCACGGAAGATACGACCACGGGCGATTCTTTGCCGCTGTTTGGCACACCGGTCGTCTCTGGAAATTCAATCGATTTCAATCCGGTCGGTTTCGATGCGGAGACTTCCGGAGCGGGAGGCAGCGATGACACTGGCGCCCGGCTTACCTTTGCAATCCAGGCCCATGCCGGCAGTGCGATCTCGAATATCACATTTAGCGAAGCTGGTGACACTACGCTGGCCGGGGCAGGAACCGACTCGACCTCGACGAAGGTGACGGCAGGCGGCACGCTGACCATCAGTGAAGTTGACGGCGCGGCCGTCACTCCTATCGTTCGACCGATCGCGCTGACGTTTACGCCCTCGGGCGGCGATTACGGACTGGCAAGCGATGGCGGTGGCCTGCCGATTTTCCACACCCAATGGACGGGCTCGCTAGCAGTAAATGTGGGCCAAATTCTTACGAGCGCCGGTGTTCCCTTTACATTCGGGGCCACAAACATAGCGGTCGATATCGTCAACAGTCTCGAAGCCCGCAGCGAATCCGGAACGTCTGCCCTGATCAACAAGAACGACTTTGGTGGGATCAGTATCACGGTAAACATCCCCGAGCCGGCCTCGGGCGTGCTGCTGGTGGCCGGTTTGGCAGGCTTGCTCGTGGCCGGCCGGCGGCCGAGATCGCCACATATTTAACCAGAATAAGGGGGGGTCATCTTCGGCTTGGAGGCCGCCGGCATCAATATCGCCCGGGAAAACTGATGGGTTTTGCGATGTTACCAAGAATTTTGAAAAATCATTTTCAAATCTCTTGCAAACCAGTTCGGAGTGTGTATCTTTAGCATTTGTGGAGGTCGTGGGGGCTGTAAGACCCCGCGCCGATATCTATCAACTTTTGAAGCATTATTGTCGGCCTAGTTGGTCATTTTGGGGCAGTGTCGACATACATAGAAGGCTAGGAGCGAGCTAATGATGTCTGGAACCATTGATTCGTCACGTCGCGTTGCGCGAATTGTTTCTCTGGTAGTCGCATCACGTGTCTCAACCCGGCTCGCCGTTGTGGCTGGAGCCATTCTCTTCGTTTCTGTGCTTAGCGGGCCTGTGCTCTCTGCGCAGATCAACTACGGCAGCCATATGGGCACTCACGTCACGTATGTCAACGTGACCGAAGACTCAGGTGCGGATGAGCCGTTGCCGCTGTTCGGCGCGCCGACAGTGACAGGCAACTCAATCGATTTCAATCCGACTGGTTTCGACGCAACGAGCGCCGATGTCGACAGTGATATCACGGATTCCAACCTGGTCTTCATGGTCACCGCAAAGTCCGGTAGCCGGATCAGCAGCATCACGCTGAACGAAGCTGGCGACACGACGCTCGCCGGCAACGTGACGCCCGGTTCGATGAACACTGCGTCGGCCGTGTTTGCCAGTGGCGTGCTCGACATTCACGAAGTCGACTTCCAGGGCATCAACCACATTTCGGTTCCATTCGCGCTTACGTTCAATCCGTCCGGCGGAACATACTTTTTGGGAACGGACGGAGGCGGCGGACCAATTTTCAACACGCAATGGTCCGGCAGTGTTACTTTAGACATCGACGCGATCTTGATTGCCAACGGTTTCATGATCCCACCCGGGCCGATTGATCCTGAAGGTGGCGCGACGAAGATCTCAATCGACATGGACAACACGCTGGTCGCCGTATCGGAGCAGGGAACGACGTCAACAATTGGCAAAAAGGATTTCGGCGGCGTCACGATTCGAACGAATGTTCGCACCGAACCGGGCGGCGAACCCGAGATTCCCGAACCGGCCACGTTCGTGCTTGTTGGCCTGAGCGTCCTTGGTTTGGGATTCGCTCGCCGAAGCCGCTAGGATTGCAGCCGGTTTCGAAATGAAATACTCAAAAGCCGGACCGAGGCAGTCCGGCTTTTTTGTTGGCCGCACGTAGAAGTGCGCGTCATTCCCCGCGAAGAGTCTTGGCGCGGCGGATCATCTCGACGAACTCGGCCCGGTAGCCTTGCTCATCGACGCCCAGGCCGGCCTGGGCCAGCTCCAGAGCGGCCGCGTAGGTTAAGTTGCCTTTGTGCTGCGACTCGCGCAGCAAGAGTCCGAAGCCGGCGACGGCAGCAGCAAACTGGAAATCAGTGCTGGCCTGCCCAAACGCTTTGCCATCGTCGGTGACGGCCCAGTCCAGCTTGCGGCTGGTGTCGCCCTCCGGCTGCTTGTATCGCATCTTGAGCGTCAGCAGCTCGCCGCGGACGTCGCTTGCCTCAGGCGTGGGACGGACAATCTTGTCCGTCTCTCCGTTCGCATCAGCGCGTGCACCACCTTCGACGGACATGATTGTCCGTCCCACGGGCTGCTGATACTTGAGGTCGTCCACCGGGGGCACGTCGACCGATTTGCCGGCCGGCACGATTTCGTAAAGCGCGGTGACAGTGTGGCCCGCGCCGATCTCGCCCGCATCCTTCGTGTCGTCGTTGAAGTCTTCCGTGCGAAGCATGCGATTCTCGTAGCCGATTAAGCGGTAGCCGGCCACCTGACGCGGATTGAACTCGACCTGAATCTTCACGTCCTTGGCAATGGTGACGAGCGTGCCGGTCATTTCCTCGACCAAGACGCGGCGGGCCTCCGTGCGGTTGTCGACGTAGTGATAGTTGCCGTTGCCGCGGTTGGAGATGGTTTCCATCATGGCATCGTTGAGGTTGCCGCGACCGAAGCCAAGCACCGAAAGGAACACGCGCGTGTCTTTGGCTTTTTGCTCGCAGAGCCGCTCGAGCTCGGCCGTGCTCGTGACGCCGACATTGAAGTCGCCGTCAGTGCAGAGGATCACGCGGTTGGTGCCGCCTTGGATGAAGTTGTCCTCGGCGATCTGGTAGGCGAGCTGAATGCCGGCGCCGCCGGCGGTGGAGCCGCCAGCCTGCAATCGGCCCAGAGCCGCCAGAATCGTCGCCTGGTCGCTACCGGGCGTGCTGGGAAGGGCCAGGCCCTCACTGCTGGCGTAGACGACGATGGCCACGCGGTCGTTCTCGCCTAGCTCGCGAGTGAGCTGCTGAAGGCCGTAGACCACCAGCGGCAGCTTGTTCGGTTCATTCATTGAGCCGGAAACATCCACTAGGAAGACGAGATTCGACTGCGGGCGCTTGCTACGATCCATTTCACGGCCCTTGATGCCGATCCGCACCAAGCGATGATCGGCTGCCCACGGACAGCCGGCGACTTCGACGTGGGCGGCGAATGGGGCGGGTTCGACGCTGGTATCGCTGTCAGCGCGGGTTGAACCCCCGGCGGATCTGGGGGCTGCCGGCGCTTCGGCATGGTCGACGGCCTCAGTTGGCGGTGCGTAGTCGTAGTTGAAGTAATTGATGAGCTCTTCAATCCGCACTGCATCCACCGGTGGCAACGTATTCATTATGAGGAACTGCCGCACGTTGGCATAGGAGGCCGTGTCGACGTCGATCGAAAAAGTCGAGACGGCATTCGCGCCTTCGGCCTTGATGAACGGATTTTCGAAGATGCGCGTGTACTGGTCGCCGGGAAGGCCGGGGCCGGTTCCTGCGGCGGTAGGCACCAGCGAGCCATCCGCGATGGTCGCTTCGGCGTCGTTAATCAGGCCTCCAAGCCCGACGTTTTGTTGCGGCTGAGACTGCTGAAGGTATCGCTGAGGATGCGCGCCGGGCGCCGATTCCACTTTGAATCCGACAGGGAGGCGTACTTTGGCTTCTCCGCTCGCGAATTGTTCTGTGCGCGGTTGCACCAGTTGTTCACCGCCCTTTATCACCTCTGAAAATTCCGACCATTCAATGCCGTCGGCAGTCGGAGCGGCGGTTTGAACGTACTCCCCGCCATAGGCGCCATAAGCGCCGGCATCCCGCGCGTAAGTCTCGGTCGATTCAGTCATAACCAAGTCGTCGGCGACGTCGGGTGAAAAAAAGTAGTGGGAGAGCGTTGAGGAATCGGTGCTGGCTTCTTTTGCGTCGCTCTGATTCGATGACAGCGAGGAGGACTCCGAC
>DASXWB010000738.1:0-5336 GCA_036503915.1 Lacipirellulaceae bacterium
AGAAGAGAGAGTTACCACTTCTATACGTCGGATAGGGGAAAACTTCTGGAAGCTTTGCTTCGTCCGGAATCTTCCAAAGCCAAATGAGCTTTGGTAATTGTGTTAGGGGAAACCAGTTTGTCCAAAGACTCTCGGGCCGCCGCTTAAGAATCTCTTTATTAAGCCTATAAGAGTTCCACCACGAAGCGGCTATCGAAGGACCAACAGTTTCAGGGCGAGGAACGTTATCGTCCTCGAATGCTGAAAGTAACTGGCTGTAACCAGATGCCCAACCTTGATTAAACGGGATAGCGATTAACCGATTGATCTGTATGTTATGCTCCGAATATGGGAGATCATCGATTTTGACCGGAACGATAAAGCTATTATCTGCCAGTTGTCGTGCTGCGGCGTTAGCGACTGACAACTCTCGAAGCGCGCCCACTTTTTGATTTGAGACTTTGGAAACTACATAGACGAACTTGCGGGTGTGCTCACGGATTGCTTTTTCGATATCACGCCAAAAATCATCGCCACCCTTTAAGCGTACAATGTCGCACCACACTCTATACCCTTCCCGAGTAAGGCGAAGGGTGAGCCAAGTCGCAAATGCATTATCTTCTGGATTGGCGTGACTTATGAATACGACATCACGTTTATCAGCGGAAAGCACTCGGGTATCCATACCGTTTCTCACCAGTACGTTGGGAAAGCGCGGAACTAGCGCCAGCTATGTGTACATGCTTATAGACTAGCGGAACTCTTGCAACATGTCGATGGTCGTGCCATCACCCACATAAACCACATCCGCCGGCACAATGCCGTTTCCGGAGGTTGTCGCCAAACTGACCGAGACCGGCGTCGAATACTATCACGCCCAGCGACTACCTTCGCCGCAGCGGCCGGAGCAGCGCGGCCGCCGCCAGCGCCAGGCATGCCGGCTCCGGCACGGCCGACAGCGCACCAGAGGAGGGTAGCGCCGCGCCGCTGCCGACCGTTTGGCCGAAGTGGCTACGCCACAAGTTGTAGTCCGCCGCAGAGCTGTCGGTCTTTCGCCAAACGACGTAGTCAGCGGCATCCACCGAGCCATTGAAGTTGAAGTCGCCGGGGATGGCCGGCGCGACGGTGAATTCTCCGCGGAAGCTCGTCATTCCCCGATTCCCATCCGAGTACGCATTGAGCCGAACCTCATAAGTGTGACCCGACAGCAGCATGAATTGCTCGTTCCACGTCGGGCCCGGCTCGCCCGGAAACGGCGGAAACTCGCTGAGGTGGCGCTGCAGCAGGAAGATACCGGGCGGATCCGCCAGGTCGCGCAGCGATGCATTGGCCACCCCTGACTCTGAGCGCGCGATAGCGCCGTCGAACATCACCAGCTCATCCGAGCCGGTGACGCTGAAGCGGTAGGTAAAGCCGCTGGAGGAAACGGAGCCGCCCGCCCCGGTCTCCATCGTGGCGGCGGCGCCGCTGACGGAAAAGGTCGCGCTGTTGCTGAATGAACGCTGCTCGGCCGAAGCCGAGGCCGTCCCCAGGCCCGGGATCATCACGCTGGCGCTGATCGCCTCGTCGAAAGTGCCGAACCCCATCTCCTGCTTCGCATCGCTGTCGGTCTCGGCGCCGACGCGGGCGCTGGCGCGCACCTCGCTGTTCCGCGACACTGGGACCAACGCTCCGTGCGCACTCGCGCACGCAAGAAATGCGGCCACCAACCCGACCCACTCGCACCAATTCCTCATGATGAAACCCTCCTGCCAGCTCTTAATGCTTATCCCAGAACGTCGGGGACTGTCCCAATTTTGCGAAGTCTTCGGAGCAAAATGGGACTGTCCCCTTCTCGGAGACGGTTCTGGGATAAGCTCTTAATGCGACGGGCGGGATCGTCACTGATAGGAATTACTGATAGGAATTTTAATCCCAGGCAAGGCCCGGTGCCACTGTCGGCTGGGCAGGCTCCACGTCGCCGCTTTAGCCGTCCAATTGTTGCTTCTCGTATTTATCGAGCGGGCGATTCAATAACCAAGACAATCTCAGTCCGCGCCGTGTGCAACTGGCTAGCGACACGGCGTGTCAATCCCCATTTTCGGCCACTTCATACTTTCAGGCGCGCAGTTAAAAGCTAACAGCTAAAAGCCAATTTTTCCCACCCACCCTCTTGTTTCCGGCCACTAACTGTGCTAATGTACACTAACAATGACCGTCAGGTGGTGACGCCGCAACTGAGACGTCTCGCAGGTCGTCACGCGCGATATTTCGACTACACTCTCGGGGTTCCCAATTGGGCGCCTGTCGCGAGATGCGTCGTTCAGCGCGCGTGAAAGCCCCCGGGTGCGGCGCTACTCCCTGGCGGGTGAGGCGGCAACCGAGCAACGCTACGATCGCTCCGATTCACTCTCCCTCCCTGGGGACGCTTCAGGGGGAGCGACCATGCGCGCTACGCTCAACTGCCCCTCAATGGGCCCATCATTTTTTTATTTCGGCCGCCCGGCCAAAAACAACAAAACACGCGACCAAAGGAGTTTCGCGCACGTTAAAAACCCAAAAGAACAACAATCCATTACTAAACGAATGAGCCGCCTTCCCCGATCTACCTCGGCGCGTTCCGCATGCAGCAATTCTTGTACTTCTTGCCGCTGCCGCAGGGACAGCGTTCGTTGCGCCCGACGCGCGGTGCCGTGCGAACGATCGACTGCTGTTTGGGAAGAAACTCGTCCTCCTCTTCGCGCGAAAACGCGCCCAACGAGCTAATGCCCGCGTCATCCGCTGCATCGTCGTCTAACCATTCGTCATCCTCATCCAGCAAATCATCGTCTTCCAAAACTGACTCGATGATTTCCTCCATGTCGCCGCGACTCTGTTTGAACTTCTCCCATTTCTCGGCGATTTGTCGCCCCCATTCGTCTTTTTCGGGCAAATCGAGATTCGCCAGGCTGGCGTGGGCGAAAAGCCGCTCGACAATTGTAAAACGCTCCTTGTTCTCCGGGTCCTCGCGATAGATCACAAGCGCCGGCTCGATGCCGCGCTCATCAAAGTGAGAAGCGAGGGCCACGCCCAGGTGATCTCGCAATTCGTCCTCGTGTGGAAGCACCCGCATCAGTTCGGGCACGGAATCATCGTGGTGAACGGCCTCGAAGACCCCAATAGAATAGAGCCGCACGTGCCAAGGGCTCTCAACATACCGCTCACGCACCAGCGCCGTAACCGCCGAAGTGCCTATTCGGATCAGCGCTCGCATGATCTCATCATTGTACCAATCCCAATCCTTATCGAATTGGCGATAAAGCAACTCCGCCGCTGATTCTAATCGAAGCCGGCCGGATAATTCGATCATCCACCCCGTAACCCATTCCTCGTATGCTTCGGAAACCTCCGGCCGCTGGAGAACTTGAAGCACCCGCCCGGCGAACATTTCCCCTCCAGCCACAATCCGCTCGATCAGGGCCTCCGCGTAAGAATTATCACGATCCGCGATGTCGTCGACGTCCGCGATCGCGCGACAATGGCGATCGAGTAGTTCCCAGCACTCCTCCGGACTCTCATTGAAGACGCTGTTGCGGAGCTGCAATTGGTCCGCATTCGTCCACCCATCTCTCGATAACCTGCTGCGCTGCCGATGTAAGACGTCGAGCTCCAAAATTTGAGCAAGGCGCGGCCGCACGACTTCCACGGGTGCATTCGAAATCATGCGGGCCAGATGCCAACGCACGTTCTCCGACGGAGCACCAGCGCCTTCGCGTTGGATCTCGCCGATTGCCCACCCGAGCGTCGCCGCGTCCAACCCGAATGACGCCACGCGGTTCGGAAACTCGAGCACCTCGTCCCACCCAAACCGCTCCACCGCCGCGATCAATTGACGGGTGACGTCCACCTGCGTCCGCCCGCAATCCTCCAAATAATCCGCAACCACCTCGCGCACATGAATGCTCGGATGCCCAAGCCCGGCGATGATTTCCGCTTCAGCAAGACGCATCGTGACTCCTTTCTGCGTTCAGTCAGGGAATTGCGGCCCTCTGGCATCATAAAGCCCGGGCCCAGGATGACGATACCTCAAAAGGCCCGACCAATTGCCTATGGAAAAGCCCCAATCGCCTCGACGAACGAATGGTATCAGCCGAATAGTCGCGCACTTTGCGCCTCATCGATTTAGGATGTCGACGAGGCCCTCGCGATTGTGCCTTGGCACGAAGTAGATATCGCCAGGTTTATTTTCAGCCGTCCGGCTGCCAAACCCCGCCGGGAATTCCCAGCGAGGTTTTTCGCATTGAACCGCGCTCATCGGGCCACACACAACTTGAGCGACAATCGCTCCCAGCTCGGTGCGCCCAGTACAATACCCACCAAGCCCGTCTGTTACGTTGGCACCCTGTGGCGCGCTACTGCGGAATCTGAAATCGACCGACGCCTGGTATTTCAAATTCGATGGCCGGGCGACGGCGCGGCGGTTCATTGGGCGCTACCGGGCGTTCGGCCACCGCGGGATGGCCTCCTCCTACAAGCTCGTTGATCTGGTTGTGAACTCTGTCGATGTCCCGAGCTACTGACCGCAGATAATAGCTGTACGAGGAGCGGTTCAGTCCTTCAACGACACGATGCCATGCCGCGTCCAGCTGCTGAAAATCCCTGCGCAGGTGATCTCGACCGGCGCCGTCTTCGACCACCTCGTGGAAATGTTCTGCCTGATGGGCGAATTCATCGATCGCGTCATCCAGGCGCCTGCTCCGCCGGTTCAGCCGATCGTGCAATTGCTCCAAATCCTTAGCCAGGCCCTCCAACAGATGGGCCTGTCGGGCGAGCACTTCCCTTGCGCCGCCTCTCGATCGATCGAGCCTGCGTTCAAGCGCGTAGTGAAGCTGTTCATCGGCGTATCGGATTCGCGACGCCTGACGCCGCAGCCAGGGGTCGTTCGAGCCGTCCAGCGTTCTTACCAGGTCGTGCACTCTTCGATCCATCTCTTGGAAATCTCTGCGCAGGTGGGCCTGGTCATTTGATTGCTGCTGCACCCTTTGAAAATGAGCGACCGACAAGGATAGCTGCTCGACCTGCTCGCTCAGACCTCGCGGGTAACTGCCTCGCTCAAAAAAGAGGTCCTCCTGCAGATGGTCGAGTTCGCTTGCCAGTTGTCGGATCCATCGCCCGGCCGACGGAGCAGAAGTTCCGGCTCGCAACTCCTGACGCGGTTGCCCGACCGCCGGCGACGCTATGGTTAGAGCAATGAGCACAACGGCGGCATGATAGCTGTTCATACAGCACCTCCATGAGGAATCGTTACCAGTGAACTCGCCATCCGTGATTGCAATCGCCGTGCCGGCCGCACACGACGTTTGCTATCCGATCACGAAACCGCCCCGTTCAGGACGACA
>DASXWB010000739.1:0-8405 GCA_036503915.1 Lacipirellulaceae bacterium
CGAGTTGTCGTTGAACGTGTAATCCCAGACCCAGGTTCCGGTCGGATCGACCGGCGACGTTTTCATTTCCTCATCATTTGGCTGAGCACAGACAGAACCGAGAATCGCCAGTTGCAAGCCGACAACCAAACAAGCGGATAAAGCCAGTCGACCGAGATACATCGCTGCGCTCCTGATTGATCTGTATTGAAGAGACAGTTTCATCACGCTTCGCGCTCGAGGCAGAATCGCCGGCGCGGAGGCTACGTACCCTAGATTGTAACTGCCCGCAGACGACACTCTAGCCGGCAGGGCGGAATTTTCGGCCCCCAGCGGCGAGTCGGTCCAGAGCGAGCACTTACTCTTTGGCCAACTTGCCCAGGAAACCGGCGCCCGCGAAGACCGCTTCTTTCAGCGGGTCGGTTAGCCGCACGCTGTTGATTGACGCGAAATCGATGAGGATGAATCGGGCGCCCATCGAATCCGGGTTGCTCCGCTCCAACAGCAATATATCCTCCTTCATCATGAAGCCTCGGAAGGGAATCGACTCGTTGAGGCATGTGACCAGTATGCCGCGGTGCTGGATGCCGGCCGGCCAATTGCTGACGAAACTTTTCCAAACAGGATTCGATGTCATAGGTCTCTCGTCGCAAGGTGGCAAAGCGGGCTGAGCTGGCGCATTGCGGCCAATAGCTGCAAAAGCATAGCATGAACAAAGCCGATCCACGGTAGCCGAACTCGCAAGTCTTCGGATGAAGCTCGAATTCGTCGGAATTCTTGCGAATTCCGCTACCTTGTTCCTTAGCGTCTTGACCAATTCACCAAGGAGAACCGCGATGGAAAATGCGTACATCAACAGCCTTGTGGATGACTTCGAGCGAGGACAGCTTTCGCGGCGGCAACTCGTGGCGTCGCTGGTAGGACTCGGCGCCGCGGCTGCTACACTCGACACCGCCGCGCGGGCTCAGCAGCCCGCTGAAGGCCAGTCGCGAGTGTCCAATCAAGAAGAGTCCGGGCAGGATTCGAATGGCAGCACCTTCCACGCGACCGGCCTGGACCACATCGCGCTTGATGTCACTGACGTCGCACGTTCGCGCGAGTTCTACGCCAAGCATCTCGGGCTGCGCGTGATCCGCGGCGATGACCGGGCTTTGTTCATGGGCGCCGAGCGCGACTTCTTCCTGACGCTGTTTCGCGCCGACGAGCCGCGGATGCACCATTACTGCTACTCGATCCGCGAATTCAACGCCGACGACGCGGTGCAAAAGCTTGCCGACGCCGGCCTGCGGCCGGAGCGGACCGGTAACCGCGTGTACTTCCCAGATCCCGACGGCCTCACCGTGCAGATCACTGGCCGGTAGATACGAGCGTGGAGCAGGGAGCGTGGAGCGTGGAGTAAGAACTCCATTGATTTCTTGCTCCCAGCTCCATGCTCCTTGCTCCGCGGCACCTACTAATGTGTGCTGGCCGCGCGCCGGGCCCCGGACCGCAAATTAAGCATCTCGACGAAGATGCTGAAGCCCATCGCGAAATAGATGTAGCCGCGCGGAATGTGCTGATGGAGCCCGTCGGCCACGAGCACCGTGCCAATCAGTATCAGAAACGCCAGCGCCAGCATCTTCACGGTCGGATGGCGCTCGATGAACTCCGATACCGGCGTGACGAACCACACCATGACCGCCACGGCAATGAGCACAGCCGCGCTCATCAGCACCATCGCGGGCCAGGGAATGGAAGTGAATGGTATCGCTGCCGACTTGAACTTTTCGGTGTCGCCCGGCTCCACCATAGCAACTGCCGTAAGCACCGAATCGATCGAAAAGACAAGGTCCAGCAAAAGTATCTGCGCAATCACGTTCGAGACGGTCGCGCGCCGCGGCTCTTTACCTTGTTGTGCGTCGTGAACTTCGCCTTCCAGCGAATGGTGAATCTCCCAAGTTGCTTTCGCCAGCAAGAACAGGCCGCCGGCAATCAAAATCACATCTCGAACTGAAATTTCCAATCCGAAGATTTCGCCGAGGGTTGTTTTCTCGAGCGTGACAACCCACGACATGGCAAACAGTAGCAGAATGCGTCCGAGCGCGGCCATGCCCAGACCAAATTTGCGGGCGAACGCCCGTTTCTCCGGCGGCAAGCGGCCGCTGAGAATCACGATGAACACCAGGTTGTCGACGCCGAGCACAATCTCCAGCGCCGTCAGCGCGACAAACGCGAGCAGGGAATCGATTTGAATTAGTTCATTCATGGGCAATAGTGTGCCGTGCCAAAGCATTTTGAGCAATGGGGTCGCTACGCGTTCAAGACGGGTCTCACACTAGCCCGAAGCGCAACGGATTGGTCGCGTAAACACCCTCGCTGGCGCTTCGGGCTAGTTTGCTGCCTTGCGACGTCACTCGCTCTAAGCCACCAAATCTTGCAAGATGGCCCCGGTTTGACGGGCTTGGTCGCGCAGCGCCGGATCGAGCTTGGCGTCACGCAGATCGACGAGATAGAAATCGACACCATCTGCCTTCGCGCCGCGCAGGTCGGCCCCGCGGAGGTTCGCTTTACGGACTTCTTCGGGACGCTTGAAGCTCAAATCCTCAAGGTCATCCGTGTAGAAACCCGTCTTGCTGCCTTCACAAGCGATGGGGCTTCCCACAAGCCCGCTGCGCGATGAACCCATGTGAAACGTCGCGCCCTTCAGATTGGCACCGCGCAAGTCGGCGCCTTCCCAATTGATTTCGCCCAAGCCGGCACCTCCCAAATCCGCTCCGTAAAAGTCGGCGGCCGGTAGGATCGAACCGGTCAGATGCGCTTGCCGCAAATCGGCCTGGAGAAATTGAGCCCGCTCGGCGCGGACGTCTTCCAACTGGACTTCTTTTAGGATGGCCTTTTCGAAGCACACACCGTCGAGGCAGGTTTGCCGCAGGTCGACTCGCGAAAGATCGACTTGACGGAGCAGGGCGTCGGTGAGGTCGGCATCCGCAAGAATCGCGTCCGCTAGTTTTGCATGCGAAAAGTCGGCCTTCCTCAGTGAAGCAGATGTAAAATCGGCTTGGCCTAGTTGCGACTTCATCAGGGCCGCTTCGTTAAGATTGGCGCTTGCAAAGTTCGCTTGATACAGAATCGCATTTGACAATCGCGCGTCTTCTAAATTTGCGCCGCGGAATCTGGCTCCCGGCGCATTTATGTGAACAAGCGATGCGCCAATGAGCCGCGCTTGTGTGAATCGTGTGCCCATTGCGACCGCATTGTCGAAGACGGCCGATTCAAGGTTGGCGTTCGCGAGATCGCATGCGCCGATTTGAGCGCCCACAAGGTTCACTCCAGTCCAATTGGCGCCGCGGAAAGTAGCACCAGCCAGGTTCCACTGCCTGCCGCGCTGTTCGGGCCGCCAGGAAGGATCGGCGGCGTGGATTATGCTGGCGGCAATGGGCTCGGCAGATTCTTTGCGCCGCGAGGATAGCAGGGCGCGCAATGCATCCATCGCGCGCGCACGGGTACGAGTGTGCTGGCCGATCGCTTCGATGAGATTACGTGGAAGTGGCCTCTCCAAGTCGGAGTAATCACCAGTTGCCAGGGCGCCGACGATATGATCCGCAACGAGTGGCACCTGCACCATCTCGTGGCGAAATAGTTTCCGAGTAGTCAGTGAACATTTTGTCTTCGATAGTTTTTTAATGGCGCGCTCCAACTCCTTGCTATTTGGAATCAGCAAAGCAAGACAAAAACGTGCGGCCGCGTCACGATGCTTAGGCTCCGGCATTTGGTCGTACACATGTCGAACAAGTGCATCAACGGGATCCGTCAGCGTTTCGTCAGCAATGAATTGATCCAGCACGACAGCGGCCAGCTCAGGGGGCCATTGCCAATTTGCGGCGGCCCCTAGGCGGCGGACCACCGAGCTGCAGGCGTCGCGCCGCTGGGCAAGCAAATACTCGATCAGCTCATCTTTGCCCCATGGCTCCAAGCGAAGCTCCAATCCGCGACCGGCGTCTCGCGGCATTGTTGCGACGATAAGCGCATTTTCCGGGCAGCGGTCCAATTCGTCCTGCGATGGCTCATCGAGAAAAACGAGACGATTGTCCCCGCCGAACACGGCGGCCAAGTGAGCGAGGGCCGATGACTTTCCGCTGCCGCACGGGCCGGTTACGCGTACAAGCCCTGACGCCAATCCGTCGGCAAGCTCGGCCACGACTTCGTCCAGCGGGCGCGGCTCGTCCGTTCCCACCGCGACGACTCGTGGTCGAACAACGGCAAAGTTAGGAATAACCGACGGCATACGACTCAGGGCGAAATTGCCTTGAACATGGATCGGATTCGTCCATCCATTATAGACCCGTGCCATTGCTTGACATGCTACGCAGGCGGCCAAACAATGTTCACACGCATCGGCAATCTTGCGTCACCCACTTTCAAGAGACTAGGAGCGAGATCATGAAGGCTTCCACCTCGAGAACCGCATCAATGGGCGTCTGTATCGGCATTGCGCTTAGCAGCTTGCTGGCCGCGAATTGGCCGCAATGGCGGGGGCCGCAGCGGGACGGCATTTCCCAGGAAACCGGTCTGCTGCAAGAGTGGCCCGAGGAGGGGCCGCCCCTTGTATGGCAGGTCGACGACTTGGGCGGCGGCTATTCAACCCCAGCCGTCGTGGAAGACCGCATTTATCTCCTCAATAACGAGGGTCTCGACAACGAGTTAGTTCAGGCGCTCGACGTGGAAGATGGAGAACAGATTTGGGCAACACGAATTGGAAAAGTTGGAAATCCCAAGCAACGTCCACCGTATCCCGGCGCCCGCTCGACGCCGACAATCGATGGCGAGCTGATGTATGCGCTTGGCTCCGACGGCGACCTGGCCTGCCTGGAAACGGCCACGGGACGAATCCGTTGGCAAAAGCATTTGCGCAATGACTTTGGCGGCAAGTACGGCGAATGGGCCTACTCCGAGTCCCCGCTCGTAGATGGCGAGGTTGTGGTTTGCACGCCCGGCGGAGAACAAGCGACGCTTGTGGCACTCAATAAGCGCACCGGCGAAGCGATCTGGAAAGCGCCAGTTCCCTCACAAGAGCGCGGCGGCGAAGAGGCCGGGTACGCATCGATTGTAATCGTCAATGCTGGTGGCAGAAAGCAGTATGTGCAGTTTCTGGGCAAGGGGCTTGTTGGTGTCGATGCGGCGACCGGCAAATTTTTGTGGCGCTACGACCGCACCGCTCAGGGCAGCCCGGCGAATATTCCCACACCCGTCGCGCGCGACGGCTATGTATACAGCGCAAGTGGCCGGGGTGGCGGCGGGCTGGTCGAGATTGCAGTGCGCGGTGATGAAATCGACATCAAGGAAGTGTATTTCGATCGCAAGTTTCCCAGGGACATCGGCGGCGCCGTGCTCGTGGGCGATTATCTCTACGGCACCAGCGGACCCACGATGGTTTGCGTCGATTTCAAGTCGGGCGCCATCAAGTGGACCCAGGAACGCGCCGTCGCGCCAGCATCGCTGTGCTACGCCGATGGCCGCTTATATCTTCACGGTGAGCGGACCGGCGAATTAGCGCTCGTCGAGGCAACTCCCGAGGAATACCGCGAGCACGGCCGGTTTACGCCGCCCAATCAACCCGACCGCGGCAACTCGCAAGCCTGGGCATATCCGGTCGTCGCCGACGGCCGGCTCTATGTTCACGACATGGGAACGCTGTGGTGCTACGACGTGAGAGCGCGAGACCGCGGCCGACAATCTGCGGCACAATAAGCCGCATCACCACGCGGCGCCGAAATTGAACGCCAGGCCCTGAAACACCTCGTCGGCCGCGAATGGATCCGACATGCTGGTCCAATGATGGACCTCGCGCACGACGTCAATGGACCAGTAGTTTTCTTGGCACGCGCCGAAGCGGCGGCGTAATTCCAGGCCCCAGCCCAGCTCATCGATCATGACCGTGTGGTCGTGGAATACTTCATCGTCCCAACTCGTAACGAGCGCGAAGCGGGCGTGGCCCACGACGCCGATGTCGGACGTCTTGAAGCGCCAGAACGGATAAAATCCCTCGGCGGCGACGCTTCCGCCGACGCCCGTGTAACGCTCTCGGCGAAACTTCAAGTACGCGACCGCAACCCCGCCGCCAAGCAGTAGCTCCGCGTCCTCAAACGTGAGGCGCTTGTAGACGTCGAAATAATGGGTCGACGCTTTCGTTTCAAATGTGTCGAAGAAGCTTCGCAGCTTCTGACCGGTTGACCAGGATTGGCCGCGCATGCCAAAGCCGGACTCGTCCTCATCGCGAAACCGCACCCGCATTGCCAGAACTGGATCGTCCGTCCACACGCCGAAGTTGCCGTGTGAGAGATGCGAAGTTGTCGGGATAAAATCGATTTCAAACCGCCACTCGGTTGCCCGATACCGTGGTGGACGCGGTCCGTAATCGAAAACCTCGTCAACCGGAATGAACTCGTGAATTCTCGCCGGATCGACGTGCTCCAGCTGCATCGGCTCTACGTTGGGCTCGGGCGGCAGAATGAACGGCTGCGTGCCCGATTGGCTGCCCGGTGGAGCGACGAGTTCCAACTCCATCTGGTCGAACCGCTCCGCCACGGGCGACGGACCGACTTGCTCGGCGCGCAGCACGGCAGTGAGAAACAGCAAACAGACCGTGCCAAGCAGAATTTTCGTATTCAGCATGCGCCCGCCGATACCACATATCTAAAAAAAACCCCGCGCGGGCCACAGGCCCGGCGGGGTGAGATTTTCACGGTAGGGCGGGCGCTCGCACCCGCCGTCGCACGCATATCCGAGCAATTGGCGGGTGCCAGCACCCGCCCTACTGCCTTACCGGACGGTCGTGTCGTCGGCAATGTCCGGTTCGCGGCTCACGTCGAACGAATCGTCGTCTTGCGACGTGATCGCCTCCGTGCCGTCGTACTCATGCTGCTTGGTGAGGCGGCCGTCTTCGTTCCACCACCGCCAGTCGCCGAACAGCGCGCCGTTCTGGTACCTGCCGACGGCCGACTTCTGGCCGTTCGGATGCCACCAAACCCAGATGCCCTCGGCCTTGTCGTCTTTGTACTCACCCGTGGCGGCGATCTGGCCGTTCTCGTGCCAGTAGGTGAATGTGCCGGCGCGCTTGTCGTATTCGTAGAAGCCATCCATCTGCGGCTTGCCGCTGGCGAACCAGGCCTTCGCCGCGCCGTGCTTCAGGTCTTTGCCTTCCGACCGGTAGGTCGCCAGGCGGAAGTTCCAGTAGTCGTCCGGCGACTGCTCGATGGTCGTGGCGGCCAGGTACATCGTTTCGGTCTTCTTCTTGTCGCGCGTGCTGTAGTAGGTCGTCCTGGCGATGACCTTGCGGCCGTCGACGTAGCTGTCGGCGCGGACCAATTCGCCCGTCTTGGCGCTAACCTCCATCACTTCGCCGACCGGCACGCCCTGATCGTACGTGGCCTGCCGATAGGTCTTGCCTGTGGGCAGCCAGGTGACGGCCGGCCCATTTCGCTTGCCGTCCTTGAGCGAGATCTGCATGACCTTTTTCTCGGTGGCGTCGGTGATCAACCATTCGCCGTCCATCTGACCGTCTTCAAATGTGGCTTGCGACATGAAAGGCGCTTTGAACTTGTCGAACGGAAACTCATTGAAAACGGGCGACTCGTTTCGGCCGTGCCAGCGCGTCCACAGGCCGACGCGCTCGCCCATGTAATACTGGCCTTCCGAGCTGACCGCGCCGCTGGGGGTGAGCATCTTCCACGTGCCGTGGTTGACGTAGTTGCCGGTCTCGTCCAGCGTCACTTGGCGCTCGATGCGGATCTTGCCGTCGGGATAGCGCTCGCGAACCGTTTCGATTTCGCCATCCTGGTGTGCGGCGGCGCCGCCCTGGAAGTCGTCGTACGCGTTTTCTTCCGTGTCGCTGAGCAGCGAGCGCGGCTGACTCGGCTGCTTTGTGATCGGCTGCGTTGTGCGCGGCTGGTTGAGCTGCCTACGCGTGTTGGTGCGCTGCTGCGCCGTGGCGAGCGTTGTCCACGCGGCCGCGAGCGCCAGCGCCAAGCAGCCGACTGCAGTCCTTTGCAATCCAATACGTTTCATGTAAGTGGGTTCCTGACAAGGTTGCGGTCGCTGGCCCCTGACGACAACGTTAGGTACTCGGCCATGCCACCCTGGAGCTGGACCCTGGTCCGCGGCCTCGAAATCGGTCTTGGCGAATTCTGAATGAGCGCGTAACCGAGAGAACTGGAAGGCGATTTAATAAATTTTGCTATTCGAGAAAAGACCAACTGCGGGCGCTGGCGCGAGAATTACATCGCCGGGCCATCCGGCCCCGGACAACGCCGGACAAGATGGTCCGGCTATATAAGAGCGCAGGCGCGCCATGTGCGAAGAAAAAAAAGAAAGCCCGCCAAAATCGCTTGGCGGGGCTATTCATTCACCTACGCGCAGCAGGCTCTAGCACTGCTATCATCTGCGTGCAT
>DASXWB010000740.1:0-3870 GCA_036503915.1 Lacipirellulaceae bacterium
GCATCGCTATTCTGTCCAGCAGCCTTTTGCGCCTGCACTTGCCCTTTCCTTACGCCGCCGTGCAATCATGTCGTCCGGGCCGACGCATCATGTGCCCGTGCTTGCAGAAGAGGTCATCGCGTGGCTCCGGCCGCAGCCGGGGCAGCGCGTCGTTGACGGCACCTTAGGAGGCGGCGGGCATACGAGGTTGCTGGCCGAAGCCGTCGGAAAAGCGGGACTGGTGATTGCGATCGATCGCGATCCGCTTGCAGTGGAACGAGCCGCGAGCGAGCTGCGCGGATTGCCGGTTCGCGCCGTCCAGGCCAATTACAGCGACATTCCCGAGGTTCTCAATCAACTCCGTATCGAGTCGGTCGACGGCATCCTGCTGGATTTGGGGCTGTCGAGCGACCAGCTGGCCGACGATGACCGCGGCTTCAGCTTCCAAAGCGCCGGCCCGCTCGACTTACGCTTCGACGCCTCGCGCGGCGAGCCCGCCTGGAAGCTTATCGAACGGCTCAGCGCCGAGCACCTGGCCGACTTGATCTACCGCTACGGCGAGGAGCGTTATAGCCGCAAGATTGCCCGCCGCATCGTCGAAACGCGTCGTCAGGCGCCGATTCGTACGTCGGCCGACCTGGCCGCGATCATTCGCCGGACGGTGCCGCGCACACATGCCGATCGCATCGACCCGGCGACACGAACTTTTCAAGCACTGCGAATTGCCGTCAACGACGAGCTGAAGTGGCTCGATGTAGCGCTGCGCCGCCTGCCCGATTGCCTGCGACCGGGCGGACGGCTGGCGGTGATCAGCTTTCATTCGCTCGAAGACCGGCTCGTGAAGGACGCCTTTCGCAATGACGGCAGACTGCGCGTCCTAACGCGGCGGCCGGTCCGGCCGACAGAAAGCGAGAGTGCGGACAACCCGCGTGCGCGAAGCGCGAAGCTGCGCGTTGCAGAACGCACGTAGCTGAATCCGCAAGAATTCAGATGATTGCACCGGCTGAATTCTTGCGAATTCAGCTACACGCGGTTTACCGTCGCATCGCGGCCGGCTGGTTCGGAACCGCTTGCTGTCGATACACCGGCAGCGCGCCAACACGTGCGCCGTTCATCTGGGGCCGGTAACTCGTGGCGCCAAACTCGGGCGATTGAGCCGTGCCCGGGTATTCCAATTGCGGCCCGACTTGCGGCTGCTGCGGCACGATCATTGGGCCTGCGCTTGGCAGGGTTGTATCCGGTGTGAATTCCGGCGAGGCCGGCGCCCCCCAAGCGCCCGGTACTACGGCATTGCTTCCCTGCAGCTGGCCCAGCGCAATTTGGGCTCCCTGCAATTCGGGATTTATCTGAAGTGCCGTCTGGAAGTACGCCGCGGCATCGCCTGGCCGCCCGCGCTGCACGAGCAGTTGACCGAGGTTATAGTTTGCTTCCGCAGGTGCGTGCACCGCGGATAAATGACCCAGCGCTCGCTGGTCTTGGCGCATCTCCACAAGGATCGTTGCTGCATTGTTGCGATAAAGCGCCTTTTGGGGCTGCAACGCAATCGCTTGCTCGATTACTTGCATCGACGCTTCGAGTTGACCTTGCCGCGCGAGGCACAGGCCAAGATCGTTCAGCGCGCCAGCATGCTGCGGGTTAGCGCTGACGGCCTGCCGGTAAAGCGTTTCGGCTAAGCGCAATTCGCCCTGACGGTCTTCCATGCGGGCCGCGGCGCGAAGCACGTCGACGTGCCCGGGCCATTTCGCCAGCGCCTGCTGATACTGGTGCCGGGCCTGAAAGATGTCGCCCTGCCGTTCGGCCACCTGAGCAAGCGAAATTACCAGCTGCGGCGTCGGCGGACCGGTCGGTGTATCGAGTGAGATGGCATCCTTTGGCGCCGGGGTTGGCTCGTTGGAATCGCTCTTATCGGATTTCCATACCTGCGGAATCTCGGAGACTGTGGCCGCGAGATATTTCACGGGATTACGCCACGGCGAAATCTCGGAACTGGGCCGGGAGGCAACGACTGCGACGGGCATACTTGGCTGGGATGCGCCGCTGGCCGGAGCCGAGACGGTCAGCGGCGAGCGAAGTGCAATGGCCATTCCAGACGGACCCGCAATGGCCGACGTCACCGTCAAACCAGCCGCGCATACGCCCGCGCCGATTGTTGTGAGCCAATCCTTAGCCACGACCAGGTCTCCTTATATGAGCTGTTAGCTATTAGCTCTTAGCCAGATTCTTCTCCACGCTGCTTGGCTAATAGCTAAGAGCTAATAGCTAACAGCCAGGTCTCTTACTGCCCACTGGGTCCGCCGATCGCGGGCGGAAGCACCGGCGGCCGCATGCTTTCATAGAATCGCACGTTTGTCGCATCCACGACGCTGGCCGGTCGGCCCTCCGACACCAGGTGCGATTCAAACGCTTGCGGCTCCTGGCCGTCCAATGACACTTGCGAGGCGTATTCGCGCACGACGGCCATGCGCTCCCGGGTTATGTCGGGGCTGGCGGCGCGCTCGACGAAGATGCTGCGCCGTTCGGGGGGCGCTTGCGTCATGATCCAATGCACGCGAAGCTCGCCGGCAGTCGTCAGCCGGCCCGTCTCGGCATTGAAGTGATGCTGCCCGAGAAGGTTCTGCCGCCGCCAGCCGTTGTCGACCATCATGCGAAACGGTTCGCGCACGGCGAAACGATCGGGACAAATAAAAGGCCACGGCCACGCATTGTTGCGCTGGTAGCCCAGCTTGGTCCTATGGTAACTGTCTTCAAACGACCACGCGTCGGCAGGTTGTACGCAAACCAAGGCGCCTAACACCGCGATAACGGCAAGTAGATTTAGTCGCATGACTGGATTCACCCCTTAACGAGCAATGAGCTGGGAGCGTTAGCGCAAGGAGCGTGGAGCAAGGAGTAAAAAATCAGTTTTTAGTCCTTGCTCGGTTGCTCCTTGCTCAGTTGCGCCCTGCTAAAATCGCCAACGTCGTCAGTATCGTCCGCTTCCTTTCGGCAACTGCGCAATCTTTGGACGAACCCGGCGAGGCTGCCTAACCGGACTAACCGGACCGACTTAGAATGCTAGCTGTCGCCGTCGGCCTGCAAATCCGCCGAGAAAAATCGCAATTCACCTCTCGCTACGTCTCTCCGAGACTTGGGTTAAATGGCGGAACTGCCGGCCTTCCGTAGGCGCTTTGCGGTTGGGATCATTGGCGTCCACCGGCGATCGAAGGTAGACAAATCTGAATGACGGCGGCGTCTTCATTACAGAAAGTCGCGAGGTGGTCGCGGCCCCGAGGCGCATGTATGGCTAACAGTTCCGACGAGTGGTCGGCTTGGCTCGATGAGCACGGGCCCGCGCTCGTTTTGTTGGCGCGGCAATGGGTTGCGACGCAAGCCGATGCGGAGGACGTCGTGCAAGAGGCCTTCGTTCGCTGCTGGCGATCACGCGAGCGGGTTGAAGATCCCGCGGCGTATTTGTTTGCCTGCGTTCGCCACTGTGCACTCGATTGGCAGCGCGGACATAACCGGCGGCAACGGCGCGAATCGCTTGTTGCTCGATCGGAAGTCGATCCTTTGTTTACGGCTCAAATAGAACAGGAAGAGCGCCGCCTCGCCGTGGAAAAGGCGCTTGCCAGCTTGCCAAAAGACCAGGCGGAGGTGCTCGTCATGAAGATCTGGGGCGGATTGACACTCGGGCAAATTGCCGGCGCGCTGGAGACCTCCGCGAACACGATCGCTTCACGTTACCGCTACGCGCTTGCCAAGCTGCGCGAGCAGCTTGTTGAGAGGTCCATCCTATGACTGAGTTCGATGCTCTTGAAACTGAACTGGCCGCGATGCGCCCGCGACAGCCGTCGATCGAATTGAAATCGCGGATTGCCGAGCGACTGGCATCCTCTTCCCCAAGATCGATCC
>DASXWB010000741.1:0-2934 GCA_036503915.1 Lacipirellulaceae bacterium
TTACGCTTGTCGAACTGCTAGTGGTCATCGCGATCATTGGCATCTTGGTGGCGCTCCTATTACCCGCGGTTCAGGCGGCCCGCGAAGCTGCCCGGCGAAGCCAGTGTATAAACCACTTGAAGCAGATCGGGCTTGGCTTCTTGAACCATGAGGGAACGCACCGCTTTTTGCCGTGCTCAGGATGGAGTCCTTGGGTCGTCGGGGATCCGCAGCTAGGCGCCGGCCGCGAACAGCCTGGCGGATGGATGTACCAGATATTGCCCTACATTGAAGAACAAACTGTCTATGATATTGCCGACGATGGCAACAAGACCGTTACAACGAACCAGAGAACACTTGCATTAAAACTTCAGGAGACGGCGATCACGGTATTCAATTGCCCTTCTCGGCGACCTGCCAGGGCCTATGTGTTTCGGTTGTCGAACCAGTGGACGCCGCACAACTCCGGCCGACCGACGCAAGTGGCGCGGGGCGATTACGCGGCCAACGCGGGCGATGGCGCGGAAGGCCCGGAGTTTTGGATAAAGGAAGCCAAGAAATTCGAGGAACGCCCCGAGTGGCTTTTTCGGGACTTCCTGAATCCGGATGCCAATCCTTGGCCGCCATTTGACGGTCAGACGGGCGTCAACTACCTCGGCGCTGAAATCAAGCCGCAACACATCATCGACGGCATGAGCAAGACGTACATGGTCGGTGAGAAAAACCTGAATCCCGATGCGTACGATTCCGACGGCATGACCGATGGCGGTGATAACCATAGTTACTACCAAGGCTGGGACTGGGACATCCATCGATGGGCGGCCGACCAGTGGCCACCAGTGCAGGACACGCCGGGACTGGAGGCCTACCAGCAATTTGGAAGTGCCCATCCCAGCGTCTGGCATGTTGTGATGTGTGATGGTTCGGTGAGCGCCGTAACTTATGACATTGACATCCAGATTCACAAGGACAACGCGAACCGCGGCGTTTACTCGGATGACCGCAAAACAAACTAAAATCCTGCGACTAACAATTCTGATCGCCGCGACCTTTTCGCGGGGACTTTAGTTCGTGTCGCTTGCCGAAAAAAGTCGGTGCCACGAATTGACCTCTCATGCTCTATGCTCCGGCTTAAGTTCCTCTCATTGGTTGGATTTGCACTGTCGCTAGCGCTGACTGGCTGCGGACGCGGGCCTGCGCGCATTGATGCGCCGGAAATTGACCCGGAGTCGTCGGCCGACAAAGCAATCGAGTTGTACGACTCCAATAACGATAATTCGCTCAACGAGGCGGAGCTCGCTGGTTGTCCGGGCATCCGTTCGATGGTTTCGCTTTACGACACGGATGGGAATAAGAGCGTCGATCGCACGGAAATTGCACAGCGCCTTGGTGAGCTGTTTAAGAATCGCGTCGGGTTAACGCAGCTCCGCAGCCGGGTGACGTACCGCGGTCGGCCCTTACCCAATGCAACCATCGTATTTGAACCGGAGTCGTATTTGGGCGACGACGTACAAACGGCCCAAGGCACGACGAACTCAAACGGCTCAGCCCAAATGGGAATTGCCGAAGACCATCTGCCGGAAAACGTCCGCAAGATGAAGCTAGTCCAATACGGGACGTACAAAGTGCGGATCACGCACCCGAAGATCCAGCTGCCGGCCAAGTACAATAGTGAGACGACATTAGGTTACGAGACCAAGATGGGCGATCCGTTTGCGACGTTCGCGCTTACCGATGGCTGATAGGAACCTGATTGGAAACTAACCAGAAAGCTCACCTGCGGAGTTAAACCATGAGATATATGGATAGGCGATTGGGTGTCGGAACAACTTCCAGCGAATCGAAGTCCAAATTGGACTTCAAACTGGCCGCGTATTTTGCCGCTGCCGCATCGGGCACGCTTGTCGCTAGTGAAGCCGAAGCCGAGATCGTCTCGAGCAGCACAGTCCAGCCCTTCGGCATCAATGGCATCGTGAGCATCGACTTCAATAGCGACGGGCAGATCGATTGGCAGATAGATCACGACCGAGTGAGTCTCAATGGGACGAACCTCGACTATCTGCAAATCGACAAAAACGATATCAACAGCGAGCTCGACCCGTTGCCGGTGGATCCGCTGAACAACTTGGAATATCAGAATTTTTCATTGAATGGCACGCATCGCAACAACGACGCGGGCGTGCTCAGCTTCACAAACAACTTAGGCGATCTCGGCGGTTATGCGGTGGCACTCAAGGAAGGCGACGTAATCGGTGGCTCGTACGCGAATCCGACAGGTAGCTTTGTTCCTGGCACCATTTGGGATTGGCAGGAGGGAAGCAACTTTCTGAACACGCAAACGTACATCCGCGCAAATCGGTTGATCGACGAGGACATGGGTCAAATCGACACCAACGCGGGCCGTGCCGTCACTGTGCCGTTTGGACCGCAGCCGGAATTCCCTGAGCTGGATGACTGGCTCGGCCTCAACGGCGAAGTGCGCTACTTGGGCGTGCGCGTCGACTTGAACGATGCGGCCGCACCTGGTTTAAACGGAAATGATCCCGTGAACAATCCAAACTTCCATCAGCAGCATTGGTATGGCTGGATCGGAGTTCGAATCCTGAACGAAGCGGATGCCACCGGCGAAGTTGTCGGATGGGGCTACGAAACCGAACCAGGCGTGTCCATCTTAGCCGGGGCAAAAGCCGCCGCTCTGACCGGTGATTACAACGCCAATGGCGAGGTCGACGCGGCCGACTATGTCCTGTGGCGCAAAAATAATGGCCTGATGGGCGGGGCCACGCCTGCCCAGGGTGACGGGACGGGCGATGGAAACGTGACCGTCGACGACTACAATTTCTGGCGCACCAATTTTGGCAATTCGGCCGGTACGGGCGCGCTAGTTGGCAATGGTGCGTCGCTCCAGGGCGTGCCGGAGCCGTCGTCGCTCTTGTTGACCGCGCTAAGCGCCAT
>DASXWB010000742.1:0-5191 GCA_036503915.1 Lacipirellulaceae bacterium
CTTTTTCGATCGACTTAATTTCGACCAAAACTTTGTCGTCCACCATCAAATCAAGTCGATAGCCTTCCTCAAATCGAATGTCATCCCAGATAATTGGAACCGGCAGTTGTCGCTGAACTCGCAGTCCGCGTTTTTTCAACTCATGTGTAAGAATGACTTCATATACCGATTCAAGTAAACCTGGTCCCAAGTTCGTATGAATCTTGTAGGCCGCGTCAACAATCTCCTTCGAAATCGGATTTTCATGCATGGATTCAACTTGAGGCATTGCATACGCCTTTCAGGCTGTTGGATGTAACGCCTCTCTCAATTCCTTTGCGCCTTAGCGCCTTTGCGTGAGAAAATAATTCAGCTTATGCGACTGCAACGGCTTGGCGGATCTCCGCGGCTTTCTTTTCGTGCAGCACGCGCTTGTAATCCGTGGGCATCACTTTGACGAACTGCGGAAGCACTTCGTCGAAGCGGGCCATCACGTCGGCGGCGACGGTGGAGCCGGTGTAATCGCGGTGGCGTTCGATGAGCTCGCGCAGCTCGGCGATGTCTTCTTCGGATTCGACTTTTTCCAGTTCGACCATGCCCAGATTGCAGTTGGCCAGGAAGGCTTCGCGCGGGTCCCACTCGACGCGTGGATCCCACACGTAGGCAATTCCGCCGCTCATTCCGGCGGCGAAGTTGCGTCCTGTGGGGCCGAGAATGACGACTCGGCCGCCCGTCATGTACTCGCACCCATGGTCCCCGACGCCTTCGATAACGGCATGGGCGCCGCTGTTGCGCACGGCGAAGCGTTCGGCGGCCCGGCCGCGGAAAAACGCTTCGCCGCCGGTTGCGCCGTAGAGCGCGACGTTGCCGA
Organism: Lacipirellulaceae bacterium; assembly: GCA_036503915.1. Taxonomy (GTDB): domain Bacteria; phylum Planctomycetota; class Planctomycetia; order Pirellulales; family Lacipirellulaceae; genus JABDGM01. Next base: position 851 of record DASXWB010000742.1, read on the forward strand.
TGATGATGTTTTCTTCGGGGACGAAGCTGGAGTTGGCGGGCGGATAGATGATGAGCCGGCCGCCCGAAAGACCCTTGCCGACATAGTCGTTGGCGTCGCCGACCAGCTCGAGCGTGACGCCGCGAGCGAGAAACGCGCCGAAGCTTTGGCCGGCCGAGCCGTTGAGCTTGAAGTGGATCGTGCCATCGGGCAGGCAGTCTTCGCCCCAGCACTTGGCGATCTCGTGGCTGAGGATCGTGCCGACGGTGCGATTGGTGTTGATGATGTCCAGCTCGGCACGGACCGGCGTGCCGTCTTCGAGGGCCGGGCGCGCCAAGTCCAACAGCTTCGTGCGGTCGAGCGAAAGCTCGAGGCCGTGATTTTGCGGTTTCTGGCAGTAGGTGCCCACATCGGGATGCGGCTTCTGGATTGGCGTGAGCAGCTCGGTGAGGTCGAGGCCGTCCGCCTTCCAATGCTGGATGGCGGCATTCGTTTCCAGGCAATCGACGCGGCCAACCATCTCGTCGATCGTACGGAAGCCGAGCTCGGCCATGATCTGGCGGGTGTCGTCGGCGACCATGAACAAGTAGTTGGTGACGTGCTCCGGCTGGCCGGCGAATTTTTTGCGCAGCACGGGGTCCTGCGTGGCGACGCCGACGGGACACGTGTTGAGATGGCACTTGCGCATCATGATGCAGCCCAGCGCCACCAGCGGCGCAGTGGCAAAGCCGAATTCTTCGGCGCCGAGGATCGCGGCAATCACGACATCGCGGCCCGTTTTGAGGCCCCCGTCGGTTTGCAGCACAACGCGGCTGCGCAGATCGTTCAATACGAGCGTCTGGTGCGTCTCGGCGATGCCCAGCTCCCAGGGCAGGCCGGCGTGCTTGATGCTTGTGAGCGGCGAGGCGCCGGTGCCGCCCGTGTCGCCGGAGATGAGGATGTGATCGGCAAAGCCTTTGGCCACGCCGGCCGCGATCGTTCCCACGCCGACCTCAGACACGAGCTTCACGCTTACGCGCGCCGAGGGGTTGCTGTTCTTCAGGTCGTGGATCAGCTGCTTCAGATCTTCAATGGAATAGATATCGTGGTGCGGCGGCGGGCTGATGAGGCCCACGCCGGGCGTGGAATAACGGATGCGGGCGATGTTGGCGTCCACTTTGCGGCCAGGCAGCTCGCCGCCTTCGCCGGGCTTGGCGCCTTGCGAGATTTTGATCTGCAGCTCGTCGGCGTTCGCCAGGTACCAGATGGTGACGCCAAAGCGGCCGCTGGCCACTTGCTTGATGGCCGAGCGCTTCGAGTCGCCGTTGGGGAGCGGCTTGAAGCGCTCGGGGTCCTCGCCGCCTTCACCCGTGTTGCTTTTTCCACCGAGGCGGTTCATGGCGATGGCCAGCGTCTCATGCGCTTCGGCGGAGATCGAGCCAAAGCTCATCGCGCCGGTGCAGAACCGCTTCACGATTTCCTTGGCGGGCATGACCTCATCGAGCGGAATCGGGCCGCCGCCCGCGCCGGATTTTAGTTTGAGCAGTCCGCGCAACGCGCAACGAGTCTCCGCGTCGCGGTTAGCGTGCTCGGCGAAGCGGCGGTAGGCGTCGTTGCTGTTGTTGCGAGCCGCAACTTGCAAATCGGCGATCGCGGGGGGGTCCCACATGTGCCGCTCGCCGTCGGCACGCCAATGAAATTCACCGGGATTAGGCAGCAAGGGTAGCTCATCGACGGGATGTTCGGGAAAGCCCAAAGCGTGGCGGCGCAGCGCCTCCTCCGCGAGCACATGGAAGTCGACCCCCTGAATGCGACTGGCCGTGCCGGCAAAGCAGCGGTCAATCACATCATTCTTGAGGCCGACGGCTTCGAAGATCTGAGCGCCCTTATAGCTTTGCAGCGTGGAGATGCCCATCTTGGCCATCACCTTGAGCATGCCCTTGGCGACGCCCTTGCGGTAGGAGGCTACGAGGTCGTGATCCTCCTTCGTGACGGGATCGTAAAGTTCGCCGTCGGCGCCGGCTTCGATCGCCGGATGTTCTTTTCCTTCGCCGCTTTGATCCGAGCGGTCGAACCCTTCGGGGCGCTGCAGTAGGCCTTCTCGCCGCGATTGCCACAAGGCCTCGAACGCAAGATAGGGATTGATCGCGTCGGCGCCATAGCCGACGAGCAAGCAATGGTGATGCACCTCGCGCGCCTCGCCCGATTCCACGACGATGCCGATGCGCGTGCGCTTCGCTTTGCGCACAAGGTGATGGTGTACGGCGCCGGTGGCGAGCAGCGTGCTGAGCGGCACGCGGTCGTGGGCGACAGCACGGTCGGAAAGCACGACAAGTGAGAATCCGTCGTCGATCGCGGCTTCCGCTTCGGCGCAGATCCGCTCCAGCGCCTTGGTCATTCCGGCGTGGCCTTCGCCACGCTGCCACGTGATATCGATCGTTTTCGTGCGCCAGCCGCGGTAGTCCATGTGCTTGAGCGCGGCCAGCTGCTCGTTGGAAAGGATTGGGTGCGGAATGCGAAGGCGCGAGGCGTGCTCCTCGGTCGTTTCCAACAAGTTGCGCTCGGGCCCGATGTAGCACTCCAGCGACATGATGACTTCTTCGCGAATGGAGTCGATTGCCGGGTTGGTGACCTGCGCGAAGAGCTGCTTGAAATAGTCGTAGAGCATCCGCGGCTTGTCGGAGAGGCACGCCAAGGCCGAGTCGTTGCCCATCGAGCCCACTGGATCGCGCAGCTCGCGCACGAGCGGCAGCAGCATGAACTGCATCGTTTCGACGGTGTAGCCGAAGGCCTGCAGCCGTTTGAGCAGGGTCTTGGGCTCGAAGCCCTGCGGTTCCTTGTTCGTGCCCAGGTCGTTGAGGTCGATCCGCTGCGAGCCGAGCCATTGGGCGTACGGCCGGCGGTTGGCGAAGTCGTTTTTCAGCTCCTCGTCGGGGATCAACCGGCCTTCCTCGAAATCCACGAGGAACATTCGCCCTGGCTGCAGCCGGCCCTTGGCCTTGATGTTCTGCGGATCGATGCGCAGAACGCCCACTTCGCTGGCCATGATCACGCGGTCGTCATGCGTGATGTAGTAGCGCGAGGGGCGCAGGCCGTTGCGATCGAGCACGGCGCCGATGTATTTGCCGTCGGTAAACGCGATCGAGGCGGGGCCGTCCCAGGGCTCCATCAGGCAGGAGTGGTATTCGTAGAAGGCCCGCTTGTCGTCCGGCATCGTTTCGTGGTTCTGCCAGGCCTCGGGGATCATCATCATGACGGCTTCCTGCAGCGTGCGGCCGGTCATGAGCAGAAATTCCAGAACGTTGTCGAATGTGCCCGAGTCGCTGCAATCCGGTTCGACGACCGGAAAGAGCTTCGGCAGCTCGCTGCCGAACAGCTCGCTTTCGACGACGCCTTGGCGGGCCTGCATCCAATTCATGTTGCCGCGCAGCGTATTGATCTCGCCGTTGTGGCTCATGAAGCGCATCGGCTGGGCGCGGTCCCAGGAAGGGAACGTGTTGGTGGAGAACCGCGAGTGGACCATTGCCAGGTGGCTGTTGTAATCGGGCGCGGCCAGGTCGGGGTAATAACGGAACAGCTGCTCGGTCGTGAGCATCCCCTTGTAGATGATCACTTTCGTGGAGAGCGAGCAGATGTAGACCATCTTGCATTGTCCGAGCGAACGGTCGCCGCGCAGGCGGTGGCTGGCCTGTTTGCGAATGAGATAGAGCTGGCGCTCAAAGGCGTCGCCCGCAAGGCCGCCGCCGGCGGCAATCACGAGCTGCTCAATGTGCGGTTCGCCGGCTCGGGCCGTCGGCCCGATATCAGCCGCTTCGGTTTCGGTCGGCACCTTGCGCCAGCCGACAAGCCGCTGGCCTTGGGCGGCGATGATGCCGTCGATCGCTTTTTTGCATTTGGCGCGCTGGCCCGAGTCGGTCGGCAAAAATACGATGCCGGCGGCAAACTGTCCCGGCGGCGGTAGCTCGGCCCCAAGCTCTTCGCGCACGACACGCTCGAGAAACTCGTGCGGCAGCGCGGTGAGGATGCCGGCGCCGTCGCCCGTGTTCGGCTCGCATCCGCAGGCGCCGCGGTGGTCCATGTTGTGCAGCACTTCACGGGCATCGAGCAGAATCCGGTGGCTGCGCTGGCCTTTGATGTGCGCGACAAAACCCACGCCGCAGGAATCGTGCTCGTACGTCGGATCGTACAACCCCTGCTTGGGCGGAAGCGAAGCGAGGCGCCGCGGGAAGTTTTTGTTTTCAGACATGGCAGATTCCTCCGAGCGGGCGCGTGCTAATGCTCGACCGGCGTTCGTTTGCGGCTTGGCTTGCCATTGTGACCATTGGATTCGCTAAGCGCTGCGCTGGGCACGTCATCCGCGCTAGTGCGCAACGACTCCGATTG